>CAZXJK010000042.1:0-14574 GCA_964640895.1 uncultured Methylomonas sp. | reverse complement strand
ACAAACAAAAATCCTGCCTAAATATTGGATGCTTATTTATTTCCAAGTGCCTTATACAGAAGGCAAAGAATCTTAAGCAGCAAAATTTTCTGCAGCAAATTCCCAATTCACCAAAGACCAAAATGCTTCCAAGTATTTAGGACGCGCATTATGGTAATCAACATAATAAGCATGCTCCCAAACATCACAAGTCAACAATGGCGTTTGACCTTCCGTTAAAGGGCAGCCAGCGTTACTAGTGCTTACCAATTCTAAGCTACCATCAGCATTTTTCACCAACCAACCCCAACCTGAGCCAAAGGTAGTGATTGCACATTTTGAAAATGCTTCTTTAAATTCTGCAAAAGAACCAAAAGTTGTATTAATTGCATCTGCCAAAGCACCAGTAGGCTCACCACCGCCCTTTGGTGACAAACTATTCCAATAAAAAGTATGATTCCAAACTTGGGCTGCATTATTAAAAATACCCCCTGAAGCACGCGCAATCAGACTTTCTATTGAAGCACCATCAAATTGACTACCTGGCACTAAATTATTTAGATTAGTCACATAGGTTTGGTGATGTTTTCCATGGTGAAACTCTAAAGTTTCTGCAGAAATGTGCGGCGCCAAAGCATCTATTGCATACGGCAATGCTGGTAATTCGTAAGCCATTTTTGTTTCTCCTAACTCATTTAATTCTATAATGACAACATTATCAATCACAAGATATTGCTGATGACAGTGAGTATAAATTATTATTCAAATAAAAACCAAGTATTTTAGTAAAGTATTCACAAGATACCCCTCCCTCTTTCTTAAAACTTAGAGGGCGAGGATTTAAGCCCAACAAAAGCACAGCACCAATAGAGCGCTATGTAACTTGGGAATTCTATTTTAATCGTAATTGGCCTTATATTTACTTTTTTTAACCTTATTTTTAGAATATGTATCATCAGACTTGCCTTCATCATCAGATTTACCCTCAACAACTTCATCGGGCGCATTAATAGAAACCATGAAATCATTAAACCAATCTTGTGTTTTAGCCACCTGCAAATCTGCATCATTTATAATATCTTCTTCTTCAGGCAAGTTCCCACATGCAAGCGCCGCCTCTAAAGACTCTTTACACGCATCAAAATCGCCATGCACAGCATGCAAACAAGCTAAATTATAGCTTGCCACATCCTCTTGAATACCATTGGCAATGGTCATTTTTTCTTTTGCCAAGGCGTAGATCGCCTCTCTTTTTGACTCAGCATGCAAAGGAGCCAATTCCATTAAAGAAGCACTCCAATCTAAAGCTGCCGCCAAGTAATCTTCTTTAGCCACCAAACAATAAGAAAAACGCTTGCCAGCATCTTCATACATAGCTATTGATTCAGCGCCTTCCTTTAAACGCGCCATATGCAATAAAGTCACTCCCCAGTTATACAACGCATCCTTAAAAGCAGCATTATCAGATGCAATACTGCCATAAATAGCTATCGCTTCCACAAATAATTTATCAGCTTGCGCCGTATCCGTCGCTGCACGTGCAGCCAGCACCTTTTTATTTGCTGTTTTTACTTTCGCTTTACTACTAATCGAATCAAATAAACCCATGTGTTTTCTCTACCTTTTATTATTATTCATTTATGTATTAACGCCCAATAGCAAAATACTTTATTCAACTGCTTATAATAAATCGAACTGCATCCAAGCGCAATTGCGCACCTTTAATATATTCATGCGACACCAGCGCACTGTCTTTTAATTGTTCAATTTCAGCAGGCTTAATCCCCGGATTAACCTTACTTAATGCACCTAAACGCTTTATTTCCTTTGCTAACACTGCAAGCATAGCTGCCGTTGCTTCCGCAATATACTCCTGCATAATAAGCAAAGATTTTTGCTCGGCAAACGCCAACATGGCATTAATATCTTGTCGTTGAGTGCCTATAAATGCAGTTATCTGCTCTTTATCCAACTTATGCACAACATCAGGCAAGTCATCGTGCAACACCTGCTCACTCAAGTCATGCAGACCCTGGTCAATCAAAATACGTATTGGAGTCACCGGCAAAAACCGGCTGAGTTGCAAACTCAACGGCGCACTACATTCAACCAAAAATAAGCACTCCAAAAAATATTGCCCTTCCACCAACTCAGGGTGCCTAACCACACTAAGAGCGGCGTTACCTACATTATCCGAAATGACCAAATCCATGGCAGACACCACCATAGGGTGCTCCCAGGTTAAAAACTGCATATCCTCACGCGCCAAAGCAATATGCCTATTCACCGTCACCGTAATACCATCTTCTGGCACATACGGAAACTGACTCACCCGTTGCAACTGCCCTGGCACCAAGATAGAGCAGTCTTGCGAATGGTATTCAGAGTCCACTCCAAAACATTCAAAAATATCATCTAAATAAGCCGATAAAGCCTGTGGTTGCGATGCTTGATAAACAGCAGCCACCAACTGCTCCGCAACATCTTGCCGACAAGAATTTAATTCCAATAACACATCTCGCGCTTGATGCATCTCCTGATCGACCTGGCGGATAAGTTCCTTAGCCTCACTCACCAAGGCAGCCAAGCCCCGCTGCTCAGCATCTGCACAGACATGCTCAAGCTTATACTGCTGTTGCCGATAGACCTCGCCAGCAGCATTACTATTTGCCTGAAACAAGCGTAAACCTTCTGCATACCAGCAACACAGACTATGCTGCTTGCTAGCAATAATATAAGGCACATGGATTTGAATGATATGTTGCTGCCCGATACGATCTAGTCGACCAATTCTTTGCTGTAGTAAATCAGGGTTTTCAGGCAAATCCAACAAGATTAAATGATGTACAAATTGAAAGTTACGCCCTTCACTACCAATTTCTGAACAGAGTAATATTTGCACTTGCGCATCAGGGTCTGCAAAATAAGCCGCCGCTCGGTCACGCTCAATAATACTCATACCTTCATGAAAAGCGGCAACATTAATAGCATGCCGATCTCGTAAGCTTTTTTGTAGCCTAATAACAGTATCAGCATGCCGACAAATCAACAACACCTGCTGAGCATCCAATACCTGTAGCCGAGCCACCAACCAAGCCAAATAGATAGCATTATGGTCATTTTCAGCAACACATTCTAATGGATATTCATGAAATTTTCGCTCAGGAAACCCTTGAATAACATGCCGTGAATTACGAAATAAAACACGCCCCGTACCATGACGATCCACCAACTGCTCTACCACCTCCTGCCTTACTGCAATTTCAGCCTGATCATTAAAAAATTCTTCACTTAACTTAATATCAACTAAACTTGCTAATAATTGCTGCTCAGAACCTGATAACGCTTCTGCACTCACTAACGTCTCAGCTAACCGTGCAATCGGCGCAAACTCTTGCTCTTCAGCTAAAAACGCATCAAAGCTATAAAACCGATCCGCATCCAGCAAGCGCAGTTGGGCAAAATGTGTCTTCTTACCTAGCTGCTCAGGTGTTGCCGTTAATAATATTAGCCCTGCCGCGACTTCTGCCAGCTGCTCAACAAACAAATAAGCATTACTCGGGGCGCGCTCATTCCATTGTAGATGGTGCGCCTCATCAATTACCACAATATCCCAGCCAGCCTCAATGGCTTGCACCTGCCTATGTGGATTTTGCTCAAAAAAACCTAAGCCACACAATACCAACTGCTCACTAACAAAAGGATTTTCTTCCAAGATAGCCAGACAGCGCTCCTCATCAAAAATACTGAAGGCCAAATTAAAACGGCGCAACATTTCTACCAACCACTGATGCAACAGACTTTCTGGCACTATGATCATAATACGCGCAGATAAGCCCATATGCAGCCGATGCTGCAAAATCAATCCTGCCTCTATGGTCTTCCCCAACCCCACTTCGTCAGCTAGCATTACCCTGACAGGATCACGGCGCGCCACTTCATGCGCAATATATATCTGATGTGGAATTAATGAAGCCCTTGCACCTAACAACCCTTTAACTTCACTCTGCTGCAAGCGCTGCATATGTCGCCAAGTTTCATAACGCAAAGCAAACCATTTCCCCGATTCTGCTTGTCCAATAAATAATTTATCTTGCGGCTTATTGAATTGCAAATGATGGCTTAACTCCATCTCATCTATGCACAATACCTCACCCGCATCATTTAAAATTTGATAGCGGAGAACACCGTCAGCCTGCTCCTGCACTTCAGCAACAATACCTTGCAGCCCTTCCTCTGTCTCTAACTGATCACCGACCAAAAAGCGCACCCGTGTTAAAGGCGCATTATCAATCGCATAAACCCTACGCTCATTACATGCAAAAAACAAAAGCGTGACTCGTTTACCTGCTACCTCAGATATTATCCCTAAACCTAACTCGGACTCAGGCGCACTCATCCAACGCTGCCCAACTACAAACTCATTCATCACTAACTTAACCTATAAAAACCATTTATTACCTGCACCATTATAAAATAATGACCTCAAATTTTCGCTTTACCACACACACCAACATAAACTCACAAAAGTTAATTTGCTACCCTGCTCACAAAACCAGCAACGCTAACGATCATATTAACTCCACTCAATCAATTTTAGGCTATACTATAATACTTTTATAGCCTTGTATTTATTCTGCGTATGTATACTAAGTTTTTCGGTCTAACAAAAAAACCTTTTTCACTGATACCTGACCCAAACTTTCTCTTTTTAAGCTCTAAGCACAAAAAAGCATTTATTACGCTCCAATATGGACTGGTAAGTCAAGCAGGCTTCACCGTCATTACTGGAGAAATTGGTTCAGGAAAAACCACTCTTGTACGAAGCTTATTACGTAAAATAGAATCACAATGTGAAGTTGGCTTAATTACCAACACACATAGCGCATTTGGCGACTTGCTAACTTGGGTACTTGCTGCTTTCAAAATTGAATCATCTGCTAGCAACAAAGCCGAGCGCTACCAAGCTTTTGTCGAATTTATTACCGAAAAAAGTAGCGAAAATAAACGCGTAGTATTGATTGTTGATGAAGCACAAAACATGGACATTCAAACTCTTGAAGAGTTACGTCTACTATCCAATATCAATGCCCATCAACAAATTATGCTACAACTAGTCTTGGTAGGACAGCCCGAGCTAGTCGACAAACTAAACCAACCCGAACTCGTCCAATTTTCACAACGTATTTCTATCGAATACCACTTAAAACCTTTAGGCTACGACGAAACCGAACAATATATTCATCATCGCCTAAAAGTAGCAGGTAGTCCCGAAAATATTTTCCTACCCTCTGCCTGCGCAGCACTATATTATTATTCTGGTGGCGTACCTCGCCTTATCAACAACCTTGGCGACCTTGCTCTAGTATTTGCCTTTGCTGGCGATAATAAAACTATTAACTGGGAAATCATTGTCGATGTGGTTACTGAGCGTACTTCTGGCGGCATTAAGCGTTTTGAGGGCAAAGTCTGCTCCCGAGAATCAGAAGCTAATATTGAGTTGTTACGTCAAGATATACTTGAGGAAACCAACATTGATATCTCCCTACCCGAATAATATCCTACAAAATACAAACCCAGCTTTAAATCTCAAGCTTACTAGCACCCCTCCTCTTAATTAAAATATTATTTTATTGTAAGTTGGATGAAGATTTGTTTATTACAAAGCGCTTAAAAAGCGCAGCCTGACATAAGGGACACGCCAAAATGTCGGATTTCGTTATCTGCACTACACTAGATAAGCTCTTGCCAACACATTTCTACAGGCACAAAAAAAGGCATCTAAAGATGCCTTTTTAGTATAAAACAACGCGTGCTTTATAGCTTTTCTTTGATACGCGCTGCTCTACCAGATAGTTCACGCAAGTAGTACAACTTAGCTCTACGTACCGCACCACGACGCTTAACATGAATGTCCCCAACTAAAGGACTGTGTGTTTGAAAAACACGCTCAACACCTACGCCATGAGAAATTTTTCTAACCGTAAAAGCAGAGTTTAAACCACGATTACGCTTAGCAATAACCACACCTTCAAATGCCTGTAGTCTTTCGCGATCGCCTTCTTTTACTTTTACTTGCACAACAACAGTATCACCAGGGTTAAACACTGGTATATCCTTTTTAAGCTGCTCTGCTTCTAATTGACTAATAATATTACTCATTACTGTACCTTATTTACTCTTAATTCAATTTTAAATTCTTCTAACAGCTGCCGCTGCTGCACCGTTAACTCTTGCGCTAGCAATAAATCGGGTCTTTTCTGCCAAGTCCACCCTAATGACTGCTTCATACGCCAAGCATCTATTTCTTTATGGTTACCACTTAATAAAACATCAGGAACCACTTTACCATTAACTTCCTCAGGACGCGTATAATGCGGATGATCTAAAAGTCCATGCATATGTGAATCTTGCTGAGCCGACTCTGCATCACCCAATACACCAGGAAGCAATCTTGAGAGCGCATCAATGACCACTAAAGCAGCCAACTCACCACCACTCAAAACAAAGTCACCTAACGACCACTCTTCCTGACATTCATCCTCAATAAAGCGCTCATCAACTCCTTCATAACGCCCTGCAACTAAAATTAACTGCTGCAAAGCCAAACTTTCATTCAAAAGTTGCTGAGTAATTGGTTTACCTTGCGGACTTAAATAAACTACTTTAACACGACCCGCTTTACCTGTTTGTTTGGCACTAGCAACCGCCTCCTTTAATGGCTGATATTTCATCACCATGCCAGGACCACCACCATAAGGCCGGTCATCGACCGTCTTATATTTATCAGTAGCGTAATCGCGAGGATTCCAAGCGAACAATTCTACCAGACCACGCTTAATAGCACGCCCTGTCACTCCATTTGCAGCACCATCCAGCACCATATCAGGAAAAATTGTCACGACATCAAAGCGCATTAAAACTCAGGATCCCAGTCAACCAGCATCTCTCTAGCGTCCAAGTCGATAGCTTTAATTGTTTGTTCCTGCAAAAAAGGAATTAAACGCTCCCTATCACCTTGCACAACAACGACATCATTAGCACCTGTTTCCAGCATCTGCTTGATAACACCCAACTCAACACCGTCAACAGTCTTTACTTGCAACCCAATCAGATCAGTCCAGTAATATTCACCTTTCCTCGCCTTAGGTAACTGCTCGTGCCGAATAAGTATATCCCAGCCATTTAAATCTGCAGCCGCATCTCGATCATCAAGAGACTCAAGATTCGCAACAACTGTCTTTCCTTGCCGGCGACCATCAAGCAACTGCACTTCCTTGCTGTCATTACCTTTTCTTAAAATCCAAGAAGAGTAAGCTAATATATTTTCACGTGGTTCAGTAAAGGAAAATACTTTAATCCAGCCTCTTACACCAAAAATACCTGAGACCTTACCAACAACAATTAGTTCTTCAGCCAAGCTTATGCTGCTTCAGCTTGTTTCTTAGCGTCTTTAATTAACTTACTAACACGATCAGAAGGCTGTGCACCCTTTGATTGCCAATGAGTAATACGCTCAACATCAAGTCTCAATCTTTCTTCTGAGCCTTTCGCCAAAGGATTGAAAAAACCTATGCGTTCAATATAACGGCCATCACGGCTGTTTCTGCTATCAGTCACAACGACATGATAAAAAGGACGATTTTTTTGCCCACCTCTGGCAAGACGAATAACTACCATCTAAATTCCTCGAAAATTACATTTAACCAAATTTAATCCGACTATTCTACTCGTTTAAATGATTATGTGAAGTCAAAATTACACTTTTTTAAACATCATTATCATTTATGCAGCGAGCAGTTACATACGCATGCCTTTCATATTACCTTTAATGCCACGTACCATATTAGCCATATTGCCTTTTTTGAAACGTTTCATCATTTTCTGCATCATTTTAAATTGCTTCAAAACACGGTTTACATCCTGCAATTCTTGCCCAGCACCTGTTGCAATACGTTTTTTTCGATTACCTTTAATTAAATCAGGGTAGCGTTTTTCCTGCTTAGTCATCGAGCGAATAATAGCAATCTGCCTCGCCAAAGCCTTATCATTAACCTTATCTTTCATTTCTTGGGTAATTTCAGCAGCACCAGGCAACTTCTCCATCATCGCACCAACTCCTCCCATATCTTGCATTTGCTCAAGCTGTTCAACGAAATCAGCCAAATCAAAGCTCTTACCTTTACTTATTTTTTTGGCCAGCTTATCCGCTTTTTTCTTGTCAACCTTTTGCTCAATATCCTCAATCAAGCTGAGCATATCGCCCATGCCCAAAATTCTGGAAGCCATCCGATCAGGATAAAAAGGCTCTAAAGCATCTGCTTTCTCACCAACCCCAACAAACTTAATGGGTTTGCCAGTAATATGACGAATAGATAAAGCCGCCCCACCACGCGCATCACCATCTGTTTTTGTTAATACCACACCCGTCAAAGGCAAAGCATCATTAAAGGCCTTAGCAGTATTAGCTGCATCTTGCCCAGTCATACTATCAACAACAAACAATGTTTCTACTGGATTAATCGCCGCATGCAACTCTTTAATCTCAGTCATCATTTCATCATCAATATGCATACGCCCTGCAGTATCAACAATAACAACATCTAAAAACTGTTTTTTCGCCGCTTCAATGGCCGTAGTTACTATTTCGACAACAGTTTTTGTGGTATCAGTATCAAAAAAAGTTAATGACGACTCATCAGCCAACGTTTGCAACTGCTTAATCGCAGCAGGCCGATAAATATCGGCACTGACCACCCCAACCGATTTCTTTTTAGTTTGCTTTAACCAGCGACCAAGCTTGGCAACTGTAGTGGTTTTACCCGCCCCCTGCAAACCTGCCATCAGGATAATTGCTGGAGGGTTAGCCTTTAAATCCAGTTCTTCATTTGCCACCCCCATGACATTAACAAGCTCAGCCTGCACAACTTTAATTAATGCCTGCCCAGGCGAAAGACTCGCCTGCACTTCTTGCCCTAAAGCACGCTCTTTTACATTATCAATAAAAGCAGTCACAACGGACAGTGCAACATCAGCCTCTAACAATGCCATACGCACATCACGCATTGCGTCCTGAATATTATCTTCTGTCAGGCGCCCTTGGCCCTTAAGACTCTTTAAGGTCTTACCTAAACGGTCGGTTAAATTATCAAACATATCAGTACTAAAACTCACAAATAAGGCCGACCAAGATTATTTAATTATTCTTAAACAGATCCCATCGCAGCATCTAAAATTACTTAAGCAATTACCGAAAACGATTTACCAAAGTTGCTCTAACTTCATATGCCATCAATACATACAAGCTGATAATCGATCATCAAAAACAAGCAAAACAGTAAAGTCTCTTTCGATAATTGCCTCAACCCTCTATTATCCTAAAATTTATTGCAACGGTAAACAAGTATACTCAAACAATCTCTATTCGCACTCATTGACAACTTTTGGATCACTTACTCCAACCATCACCACACCCTACTACTCCTTAATATTCAAAGCATGCAACTTACGATATAAATGGGTACGTTCCACCCCCACAGCTGTTGCCAGCTTAGCAACATTCCCCTGATTTTTTTCAAAATGATATTCTAAATAAGCCTTTTCAAACTGCTCACGCGCCTCTTTTAATGATAAGCCAAAAAAATCAGGCTCACTTTGTTCAGCACCGACAACAGCCTTATCCAGCACTGCACCAAGCGCAGCCTTTACTTCAGATAACTCAATTTCATCACCCACCCCCAAAATCATCAAACGCTGCACCAGATTTTTTAATTCCCGCACATTGCCAGGCCAAGTATAATTTCTTAAGAAATTCTGTGCCGACATCGAAAAACGCCGGAATGGCAATTTTTCGTGATGTACAAAGAAATCAATATAAAAACTCAGCATTGCTGGCACATCTTCACTATGCTCCCTTAATGGCACCACCTGCATGGTCACTTCATTGAGCAAATAATATAAATCTTGCCGAAATCGACCAGCAGCCACCTCATCCTCCAAGGAAACACAGGTAGCAACTAGTACACGCACATCCACACGCACTTGCTCAGTCCCCCCCACACGCAGAAAAGAGCTAGATTCAAGAGCACTTAATAGCTTAAGTTGCGTTTGCGCATCCATCCCTGCTATTTCAGCCAAGAACAACACTCCGCCATGAGCGCGCTCCAACAGCCCGGGGTAGGTATTACCATCAACCTCTTTACCAAAAAACTCTACCACTGCATTTTCTGACGCAATACTACCAACAGCCACATCAATAAAAGGTCCCTTTTTACGACTACTCTGCTCATGCAAAAAGCGCGCATACAATTCTTTGCCAACCCCACTCTCTCCAGCCAGCATGACTCTGGTATCATGCACAGCCAAGCGCTTTAACTGCTCTTTCATCCGCTCGGCAAAAGCACCATGACCAACAGGCTCACTCACCTCAGCAAGCTGCTGCCTTAACCCAGCATTTTCCCGCTGTAATAAATGCGCATCAATAGCACGTTCCACCACTAGCAACAACCTAGCTAATGATAAAGGCTTCTCCAGAAATTCATACGCCCCTAATTTGGTGGCCTCCACTGCAGTTTCAATTGTGCCATGCCCCGACATCATAATAACAGGCACACCCAAATCATTAGCAGCTCCCCACTCCTTCAACAGGGTAATTCCATCAGTATCGGGCATCCAGATATCTAATAAGATTAAATCAAATTGATGTGCTCGGCGCATTTGCCGCGCTTCTGCAGCATCCCCAGCCATATAAACAACATAACCCTCATCCTGCAAAATTTCTTGCACCAATTGCCTAATATCAGGCTCATCATCTACTACTAATATATTTGCTTTATATCCGCTCATCACACCCTTCAAATATTCACAGCCGGAAACTCAATGATAAATCCCGCACCTTGCTGATATTGGCTATCCACACGAATAGCACCACCATGCTCTTCAACTATTTTCTTAACAATTGCCAAACCCAAACCTGTTCCTTTTGTTTTATTAGTCACATATGGCTCAAAAATTTTATGTGCCTGCTGTATATCAACACCACAACCCGTGTCATAGACCGCTAAGCGCACTACTGTTCCGTCACGCTTACTCAGAGCATACACCTTAACAGTAATGACACCCTGTCCCACCATAGCTTCCATGGCATTTTTAAAAATATTATGCAATAACTGCCTAATACTCACCGCATCTGCTTTAATCATAGGGATTGGCTCGCCTGCATTTAATACAAACTCCACCTTGGGGTCCGCGCTATACAGAACAATGATTTCTTGTACTAATGCTAACAAATCCAAATTTATTTTTTGCTGCTGTCCTGGCCGTGCATATTCTGCAAAATCATTCACCATCGCCTTCATTGCCTCCACTTGCTGCACGATGGTGCGCGTAGAACGAGCTAACATTTCTGCATCAGACTCTTCTAACTTACAAGCCAGTTTGTGTTGCAGCCTTTCCGCAGATAACCGTATAGGCGTTAATGGATTTTTGATTTCATGCGCCAAACGTCTCGCTACCTCTGACCACGCGGCATTTTTTTGTGCTTGAATCAAATCAGTTATATCATCGAAAACAACTACCGCCCCAATATAAACCCCATCCACAGCAAACAAGGGAGTTCCTCGACAGAGCAATTCCTTGCGTCCTTCATCCCCGTCAACCACGATATTACGCTGCCAGGTATCTAATGACTTTTCCAACAAGGGCTGCACGACAGCAACCAAATCCATTAAATGAGTATTCCCTTGTGCCATATCCAGCAAGCTCTGCCCATAAAATCGCATCACTTGCACATGTAAAATAATATTCGCAGCTTGATTAGCGGTACGAATGTTTAAACTAGAGTCAAAGCTCAATACCCCCGAAGTCAAACTGGTTAATAAGGTCTCTAAATAAGCACGCTGCCGCTCAATCTCCTGAGTCGTTGAGCGCGTCTCATCCCGCGCACTTGATATCTTACTGACCATGTCATTAAATGACTCAACCAGAAACCCCAGATCATCTTGACGCTTCACTGGCAATAATTGCCCATAAACACCCGCTGCTACTGCACGTGTACCATGCACCAAATCACGAATAGGCGCAATAATCTCGCGCACACTAATAAACGCCGCCGAAATTGCCGCAAGGGAACTCATTAACAACACTAAAGATAGCATCAACAAATAGCTATCCTTTAAAGAGTCGCGCAAATAGCCCATCTCCTGAAACCTGACATAAGCAAACTCAACCGAGTCAGTTAAATCACTAATACGCTCCGGCACTGGGTAAATGACTTGCAGGTAATAAGGTTTACTGATTTGAACGGCAACCACGGTCTGCACCACTAGCTCATCATTAACCAAAGCAAGGCTAACATAGTCCTCACCCTGCTGTACCTGCAAAAACAATGAACTCACTGGCAAACTTGGCAAAATATCGCTAGGCATTAGACCGCTAAAGGCCAGCACTTTCCCTTTTTTTGATAATAAGGTAATTTCATTAGCACCCGTTATTTCACGCAACCGCTCTAATTCCAAGCCGATTTCCGCCACTGGCTTATCATGCAAAGTTTCGGTCAAACGCTGTGACTGCATTAAATTCCAACGTATCCGCTGCCTTAACGATGCTTCACTTAGCTCCAGTGCATCTTCCATAGCTCCTTCAAGTTCGACATTAAACCAGCTATCAATACTTTGGTGTAAAAACTGCATTGAGAAATAAAATACCGTCCCAGCAGGCACTAAGGATAAAACAATAAACAGCAATACCATGCGCGTTGTTAAGCGCGAGCCTGCCTCTCTACGTTTTAGCCGTCGCAATAATGCAAAAACATTAATACCCACCAATAACAGTAAAGCTGCCGTGCCAACTACATTACTCAAAAGTAACAAGGTGTACTTATCACTCAGTTGCGACGTATCCAATAACGCCGAACTCATCAATTGCAAAGCCAGAAAAATAAAGCTTAGCAATAAAAACAAACTAAAACCAAAAGGAATTTTTATTCGCAAGGCAATCGCTCCTGCACAGACAAATCCCATTGTTTGTCAAAATAGGCAAAAGGACGCAAAGGCCCGGGCAATGCTTCTTTGTCGAATGTAAACCTAAAGACACCCGCCAGACAATACCTGGGATCAAAAGTTTCCAAAAAAATTTCACCTGAATTGAGGTTACTCATAGAAGCAAGTGCATCGTGTAAACTCGCAAAGCGTCGAAATGTATTTTTTTGCTCATCACGCACACGATAATTATTAACTAAGGTGTAATAACTCAAACTAAACCGATAAGAACGGTCATACAAAATATTGCGCCACAAACTCGCGCAACATTTTTGCTGCAAAATCAACTCAACATCCCAATATAAAGCAATGCCACTGTGCAAAGCATCACGCGCACTGACACTCAAAGTAAAGTCCAATTCTGCATGAAAAGTCACCTTATTATCGCTTTGCACTAATTGCGCCTGTTTAATTTGCACAAATTTCTTATCTGCACCCGCAAATGAAAGCTTATTGAACAAACAAATGGCTAGCGCCAGCAATAATAGCTTACTGCTTTTGCAAGCGCGCATAATAAAAACCATCCATAGTCTGATCACCCGTCAAGATTTGTCGCCCACAAGGGCGCGCAACACCCCAGTTTGCGTCAATGAGCAATTCTCGTGCATCACTATGTTGTTCTAAAAATTGTCCAATTTGTAGTTCATTTTCTCGCTTTAACACCGAGCAGGTTGCATACAACAAAATACCACCTGACCGCAACATACGCCAAGCAGCCTGCAAAATCTGCTGTTGCAATTGTTGTAACGCGTCAATATCTTCAGCACGCCGCAATAACTTAATATCAGGGTGCCGCCGAATAACCCCCAAAGCCGAACAAGGTGCGTCTAACAAAATGCGATCATATAACTCGCCACCCCACCACTCATCTGGCTGCGCAGCATCAGCTGCTTTTAAATCAGCACGCAATTGCAATCGCGCCAATGCTTCCGCCACTCGATTTAAGCGCTGCTCATCAATATCCACAGCCAATAAAGATTGGAGCTCAGGCTGTAATTCTAAAATATGCGCCGTTTTCCCCCCTGGGGCAGCACACACATCCAATACACGCTGCCCAGCCTGCACATCAAGCAATTGTGCTGCAAGTTGTGCCGCCGCATCTTGCACCGATGCCCAGCCATCCCTAAATTTGGGTAATTTATCCACAGCCACAGGCTCGGTTAATAATATACCTTGCTCTACATGTGCCAGCGGACTCGCCGCAATATCTTGCTCTGCCAGCAATTCCAAATAAGCAGTACGCGAACAAAAACGCAAGTTAACGCGCAAACTCATCGGTGGCAATAGATTATTTTCTTTGAAAATCCCCTTAGCTTGCTCACCCCAATCAGCCTTAATCGCCTTAATCATCCAATCAGGATGTGCATAAGCCACATGCTTATCTGCCAAAGCCTCCAACTGCTCCCGCTCACGCAAATAACGCCGCAAAACAGCATTCAGCAAAGATTTTGCCCACTGCTTCTTGCCCATGACTGCAACAGTTTCAGAAACCGCCGCATGGTCTTTAACACGCATATATTGCAACTGATACAAGCCTAATAATGCCAATGCTTTAATT
>CAZXJK010000041.1:0-15211 GCA_964640895.1 uncultured Methylomonas sp. | reverse complement strand
CGATTCGTGAAGGCGGACGTACGGTTGGTGCTGGTGTTGTTGCAACAATTGTTGAATAATAGAAAAAAGTATAGTATCATATACAGTTCATAAAAATTAATGCGTGTAGGTCAGTGGCTCAATTGGTAGAGCAGCGGTCTCCAAAACCGCAGGTTGTGGGTTCGAGTCCCTCCTGGCCTGCCACTCGCATTAATCATTAATTTCCTAGTTGTTATCAAAAAATCATAAAAAATGAATAGTCAGGCAAAAGAAGGTGCGTCTACCGTAGATGTTCTTAAGTATGTTTTGTCTCTTGTACTGATCGGTGCAGGTGTCGTTTCTTTTTATCAGTTTTCAGAGTTTTCTCAGTTATACAGGGTTTTAGGGATAGTTCTTGTTGTATTGATTGCCTTGGCTATGATGATGACAACGGCATTAGGGCAAAACTCTTGGGGATTTGCTCAAGAAGCAAGGCAAGAAGTGAGAAAGGTGGTTTGGCCTTCACGATCGGAAACTATGCAGACGACATTAATGGTGTTTGCAATGGTGATTATTGTTGGGTTGATACTGTGGATTCTCGATATGTTCCTGTTTTGGGGAATAACATCACTGACTAGGGGTGGTTAATATGGCGATTCGTTGGTATGTTGTACATGCATATTCAAATTATGAAAACAAAGTAAAGCTGTCTCTTGAAGAAAAAATAAAAAGAGAAGGCCTTGAGCAGTATTTCGGTAAGATTCTTGTGCCAACAGAAGAAGTTGTTGAGATGAGAATGGGACAACAAAGGAAAAGTGAAAGAAAGTTTTTTCCTGGCTATGTTTTAGTGCAAATGGAATTGAATGACGAAACTTGGCACTTAGTAAGAGATGAGCCAAGAGTTCTTGGCTTTATTGGTGGTACTTCTGAGCGTCCTGCACCAATTTCTGAGCAAGAAGCTGAGAGGATTCTTAATAGAGTTGAGGATGGTGTTAATAAGCCTAGGCCAAAAGTTCTTTTTGAAGTGGGTGAAGTAGTACGAATTAACGATGGGCCATTTAAAGATTTTAATGGTGAAATCGAAGAAGTTAGCTACGAGAAAAACAAATTACGTATCTCTGTTTTAATATTTGGAAGAGCTACTTCAGTTGAGCTAGGGTTTGATGAAGTAGAAAAGAATTAAGCGTAGGTACATAGAATAATACAAAAACGGTCCTCGCCATTTGTTTGGTGGGGATTTTTTATCTATGGGGAGCTGAAAAGCGTTAGTACCCGGATCAGGAGTATATTATGGCTAAAGAAGTCACGGCGTATATCAAGCTGCAAGTAAAAGCAGGTGAAGCAAACCCAAGTCCACCAGTAGGGCCTGCACTAGGTCAGCACGGTGTTAATATCATGGAGTTTTGTAAAGCATTTAATGCTAAAACTCAAGATGTAGAAAAGGGGTTGCCAATTCCAGTAGTTATTTCGGTTTATAGTGATAGAAGCTTTACTTTTATTACTAAAACACCACCTGCATCAATTTTGCTTAAAAAAGCAGTTGGTGTGGCTAAAGGAAGCAGCAATCCTAATACGATAAAAATAGGTACGGTCACTCGTGCGCAATTAGAAGCAATTGCGACAACGAAAATGGAAGATTTGAATGCGGTAGACATGGATTCGGCTGTTAAAATTATTGCGGGCAGTGCGCGTAGCATGGGTCTTGATGTGGAAGGATTGTAATGGCTAAGTTATCTAAAAAAGCAAAAATTGCTAATGAAAAAGTGGATCCCGAGCGTCAATATTCTTTAACTGATGCAGTTAGTCTGTTAAAAGAATTATCGACAGCTAAATTTGAGGAGTCAGTTGATATCTCAGTAAATTTAGGGATTGATGCAAGAAAATCAGATCAAAATGTACGTGGAGCAACAGTTCTACCAAAAGGGTCTGGTAAGACAGTAAGAGTTGCAGTATTTACTCAGGGGCCTAATGCAGACGCTGCAAAAGAAGCTGGGGCAGATATTGTCGGCATGGAAGATCTAGCTGACCAAGTTAAGAAAGGTCAAATGGATTTTGATGTTGTTATTGCTTCACCTGATGCAATGCGAGTAGTTGGGCAATTGGGTCAAGTTTTAGGTCCTAGAGGCTTAATGCCAAATCCTAAAGTTGGTACAGTTACACCTGACGTTGCAGCAGCAGTTAAGAATGCAAAATCAGGTCAAGCGCGTTACCGGACTGATAAAGCAGGGATTGTACACTGCTCGATTGGTAAGATCGCTTTTTCAGCAGAAGACATTCAAGAAAATCTTGAAGCGGTTGTTTCGGATATAGTAAAAGCTAAGCCAAGTGCTGCTAAAGGCATTTATTTAAAGAAAATTAGCTTGTCTACTACTATGGGGCCAGGTGTGATTTTGGATCAGTCAAGCATTGAGCTTAAGTAGTAAAAAGAATTGTGGTTGCCAGCTTGTTTGGTAACCATCAAAGACCGTAGGTGTGCAAGCTTAAATTTATAGCCTACGTAGATGGGAACGGAAGCTGGGAAACTGGTGAAAGCCCCCGTTGGGCGCATCTCTTTTAAAAAGAGGTGTGGTGTATAAACCTGATGAAAATCAGTAAAACGGAGAAAATTGTGGCCTTAGCATTAGATGGCAAAAAAGCTGTCGTAGAGGAAGTAGCTCCTTACGCCGCTAAAGCGCATTCTGCTGTCGCAGCTGAATATCGTGGACTAACAGTAGCAGAACTAACTGAGCTACGTAAAGTCGCAAGAGAAACAGGCGTTTATTTGCGTGTAGTTAAAAATACATTAGCAAGGCGTGCAGTCGCTGGAACCCAGTTTGAGTGTATGCAAGATAAAATGGTTGGTCCATTAATCCTTGCATTCTCAATGGAAGATCCAGGTTCTGCTGGACGATTGATTAATGATTTTGCAAAAACTAACGATAAATTAGTTGCAAAAATTGTTTCTATTGATGGTGAGGCTTATGACGGCTCTGAGTTAGCTCGTTTAGCAAGCTTGCCAACACGTGATCAAGGTATCAGCATGATTATGGCGTTAATGTTAGCACCTGTTGAGAAGTTGGCACGTACATTACTTGCTCTTAAAGAGAGTCGTGATGACGGTGCTGCTAGCACAGAAAGCGAAGCGGAAGCAGAATAAGCTTTTACAACCAGTTTAAAACTAATTATTTTAGAGGAATAGGCAAAATGGCAATCTCACAAGAAGATATCTTGGAAGCAGTATCAAACATGACTGTTATGGAAATCGTTGATTTAATCTCAGCGATGGAAGAAAAATTCGGCGTTTCAGCAGCAGCAGTTGCAGCTGCTCCAGCTGGTGATGCTGCTGGTGGTGCAGAAGAAGAGCAAACTGAATTTGATGTCGTTATGGAATCATTTGGTGCAAATAAAGTATCGGCAATTAAAGCAGTGCGCGCCCTAACAGGCTTAGGCTTAAAAGAAGCTAAAGGTGCAGTAGAAAGTTGCCCTGTTACATTGAAAGAAGGTGTGAGCAAAGCAGAAGCCGAAGAAGCTAAAGCAGCACTAGAAGAAGCGGGAGCTTCAGTCGAAATTAAATAATTTTTGACACAATATCTTTATTAGGCAATGCCTGTAAAATGGGCTGGTGATTACTTGAGTAGTCACCGGCCTTTTACTGTTTGTAACGACCTAAATTCAAAAAACCTACTCTTGAAAAAGGATAAGGAAGTAATATGGCCTACTCTTTTACTGAAAAAAAACGCCTTAGAAATAATTTTGGAAAAGCAGATGATGTTTTAGAAGTACCTTATTTGCTGGCAACGCAAATCAAATCTTATGCAAGCTTTTTGCAAACAGGAGTTAAACCTGCAAAAAGAAAAGATAAGGGCTTGCATGCGGCGTTTTCTAGTGTCTTTCCAATTGTAAGTCACTCTGGTTATGCAGTATTAGAGTATGTAAAGTATAGACTGAGCGAGCCTGTTTTTGATGTGCGCGAATGTCAACAGCGTGGTGCGACATATGCGGCAGCATTGCGAGTAGTTGCACGACTTGTGATTTATGATAAAGATGCGCCAGGTAGTACTAAGGTTGTCAAGGATATAAGAGAGCAAGAAGTCTATATGGGTGAATTGCCGTTAATGACTGATAACGGTACTTTTGTCATAAATGGGACTGAGCGTGTCATTGTTTCTCAGTTGCATCGTAGTCCTGGAGTATTCTTCGACCATGATAAAGGGAAGACGCATTCATCAGGTAAATTATTATTGAATGCACGAGTCATTCCATACCGTGGTTCATGGTTGGATTTTGAATTTGATCATAAAGATTGTGTGTTTGTTAGAATTGATCGGCGTCGTAAGATTCCTGCAACCATCTTATTGAGAGCTTTAGGGTATCAAAATGAAGAAATGCTTCAGGTATTCTTTGAGAATAATACATTTAGTTTAGGTAGCGTGAATATTTTATTGCACCTTATTCCTGAAAGGCTTAAGGGTGATATTGCAACGTTTGATATTAAAATTGATGATTCAGTTTTGGTGGAAGAGGGGCGAAGAGTTACTGCTAAGCATGTAAGGCAGATGAGTAAGGCTGGTATAGAGAGGCTAGATGTTCCTAAACACTATTTGCATGGTTGCGTATTAGCTAAAAATGTAATAGATGAAGCAACGGGAGAGTTGCTTGCGAATGTAAACGATGAGCTTACTGAGGAATTATTAGATAAGTTAATTGCTGAGGGTGTTAATGAAATTAAGACCTTATATGTGAATGACTTAGATCGTGGTGCATATATGTCTGATGCTATGCGATTGGATAGCACTACAAATCGGTTGGAGGCATTAATTGAAATATATCGGATGATGCGTCCTGGAGAACCACCAACTAAAGATGCAGCAGAAAATCTGTTTGGTAATTTATTTTTTACTGAAGATAGGTATGATTTATCTGCTGTTGGCCGTATGAAATTTAATCGTCGTTTAGGTATTGATGATAATGTTGGAGGTGGTACTTTAAGTAAAGAAGATATTATTGGTGTATTAAAAGAATTAATAAATATCAGAAATGGAAATGGAACCGTTGATGATATTGATCATTTGGGTAACCGTCGGGTAAGATCGGTTGGTGAAATGATTGAAAATCAGTTTAGAGTTGGGTTGGTCAGGGTTGAGCGCGCTGTTAAAGAGCGCTTGACATTAGCTGATTCTGAAGGGCATATGCCACAAGAAATTATTAATGCAAAGCCTGTTTCTGCTGCCGTTAAAGAATTTTTTGGATCTAGTCAGTTGTCACAATTTATGGATCAAAATAATCCATTGTCGCAAGTAACACATAAGCGTCGTGTGTCAGCATTAGGCCCAGGTGGTTTAACGCGTGAGCGTGCTGGTTTTGAAGTGCGAGATGTGCATACTACTCACTATGGTAGGGTGTGCCCAATTGAAACGCCAGAGGGTCCAAATATTGGGCTGATCAATTCATTAGCTGTTTATGCGCGAACTAATGACTATGGTTTTTTAGAAACACCTTATAGAAAAGTTACTAATGGTGTAGTAACTGATCAAGTGGATTATTTGTCGGCAATTGGTGAAGGTAACTTTGTGATTGCGCAGGCAAGTGTGCCTGTAGATGAAAATGGCAAGCTGGTGGATGGTTTGGTATCTTGTCGTTATAAAGACGAGTTTACCTTAGTGTCATCAGAGAATGTGGACTATATGGATGTGTCTTCAAAACAAATTGTGTCGATTGCGGCTTCAATTGTGCCTTTCTTAGAGCATGATGATGCGAATAGAGCATTGATGGGGTCAAACATGCAGCGTCAAGCTGTGCCTGTTTTGAGAGCTGAAAAACCAATTGTTGGTACAGGTATGGAACGTACCGTTGCTAAAGATTCTGGGGTAACCGTTGTTGCAACTCGAGGTGGCGTTGTTGTAAGTGTGGATGCTAGTAGAATTGTGGTGCGCGTACATGATACTGAAACAGAGTCCGCAGAAACAGGTGTAGATATTTATAATTTAATTAAATATGTACGTTCAAATCAAAACACCTGTATTAACCAAAAACCTTTAGTGAAGCCAAATGATGTTGTTGCGGCTGGTGATATTATGGCTGATGGTCCATCTACTGATATGGGGGAGCTGGCATTAGGTCAAAATATGCTGATTGCCTTTATGCCGTGGAATGGTTATAACTTTGAAGATTCGATTTTAGTTTCCGAGCGAGTTGTTAAAGAAGATCGGTTTACTTCAATTCACATTGAAGAAAAAACATGTATAGCACGTGATACTAAGCATAGTCCTGAAGAAATTACCGCTGACATCCCAAATGTAAGTGAAGAAGCTCTTTCTAAACTGGATGAGTCAGGTATTGTTTATGTGGGGGCGGAGGTGAAAGGTGGCGACATCTTGGTTGGCAAGGTAACGCCTAAAGGTGAATCGCAATTAACTCCAGAAGAAAAATTACTAAGAGCTATTTTTGGGGAAAAGGCAGCTGATGTAAAAGATACTTCATTAAGAGTTCCTGGAAGCATTCGTGCAACTGTTATTGATGTGCAGGTTTTTACTCGTGATGGCGTTGAGAAAGACAAGCGGGCTTTAGCAAATGAAGCCGCGGCTATTAAGAGTTATAGAAAAGATCTAAATGACCAATTAGTTATTGTAGAAAAGGATATTTATCAGCGGACGGCGACTGTTATTATTGGCGAAAAAGCAGTTTCTGGGCCAGATAACTTAAAGGTAGGTGCTGTTATCACGCAAGAATATTTAGACGGTACCAAGCGAGCTGATTGGCCAAGCATCAAAATGGAAAATGAAGACTTTAATCTTCAGCTAGAAGGTTTGAGTGTGCAGATTGAGAAGCTAAGAAAAGAGTTTGACGAAAGATTTGAAGTAAAGCGTAAAAAAATTAGTATGGGAGATGATTTAGCTCCTGGCGTTTTAAAAATGGTCAAAGTCTATTTGGCAGTTAAAAAGCGTATTCAGCCTGGTGATAAAATGGCTGGGCGACATGGAAATAAAGGGGTTATTTCGCGTATTAACCCAATAGAAGATATGCCTTATCTAGCAGATGGTACGCCGATAGATATTGTTTTGAACCCACTAGGGGTTCCGTCGCGGATGAATGTAGGGCAGGTTTTAGAGACCCATTTAGGTTGGGCTGCGAAAGGGTTGGGGCATAAGATTGGCAAGATGTTAGAAGCTCAAGCTGCTGTTACGGAGATTAGAGAGTTTTTAGATGAAGTTTATAATAGAAGTGGTCAAAAAGAAGATTTAGATTCTTTTAATGATGCAGAAATTATTGAAATGGCTAATAACTTGATTGCAGGTGTGCCAATGGCTTCACCAGTATTTGATGGTGCAAGTGAGGCTGATGTAAGGCGCATGCTCAAATTAGCAGATTTACCAGAAAGTGGGCAAACAACATTATATGATGGCTTAACGGGTGAGTCCTTTGATCGTGAGATAACTGTGGGTTATATGCATATGCTGAAACTAAATCACTTAGTTGATGACAAGATGCACGCGCGTTCAACTGGGCCGTATAGTCTGGTAACTCAGCAGCCCTTAGGTGGTAAAGCACAGTTTGGTGGGCAGCGTTTTGGAGAAATGGAGGTGTGGGCATTGGAAGCTTATGGTGCTGCTTATACTTTGCAAGAAATGCTGACCGTTAAATCTGATGATGTGACAGGACGGACGCGTATGTATAAAAATATCGTAGATGGAAATCATCAAATGGAAGCTGGTATGCCGGAGTCATTTAATGTATTGCTTAAAGAAATTCGCTCATTAGTGATCAATATAGAAGTGCAATAGTACTAATATTATTTTATAAATAAACTAATGAGTTCTGGTTAAACCAGAGAACAAATATAAAGGGGACAAGCTCTTGAAAGATTTACTAAATTTCTTAAAACGCCAAAATCGTTCTGCTGATTTTGATGAGATTAGCATCGGATTGGCATCGCCAAATCAAATTAGATCTTGGTCATACGGTGAAGTTAAAAAGCCAGAAACAATAAACTACCGTACTTTTAAACCTGAACGTGACGGCCTTTTTTGTGCCAAAATTTTTGGCCCGGTAAGTGACTATGAGTGTTTGTGTGGAAAGTACAAGCGTTTGAAGCATCGTGGTGTAATTTGTGAAAAATGTGGTGTTGAGGTTACTTTATCAAAAGTGCGTCGTGATCGAATGGGGCATATTGAGCTTGCTAGTCCGGTTGCGCATATTTGGTTCTTGAAGTCATTACCTTCGCGTATTGCATTGTTATTAGATATGACTTTGCGTGAAATTGAGCGAGTCTTGTACTTTGAGTCATTTGTAGTACTTGAAGAAGGCATGACGCCTTTAGAAAGAAAAAAATTGCTAACTGATGAAGAGTATTTAGATGCATTTGAAGAGTATGGTGATGAATTTGTTGCCATGATGGGGGCTGAAGCAATTTATGAGTTGCTAAAAGGCATTGATATTCAGGGAGAAGTGACTCAGTTAAGGGAGGAGATTAATAGTACTAACTCAGAAACTAAAATTAAAAAATTCTCTAAACGTTTGAAGGTGCTAGAGTCCTTGTTGGGTTCAAAAAATCGCCCTGAGTGGATGGTGATGAATGTACTGCCAGTATTGCCGCCTGAATTAAGGCCATTAGTGCCATTGGATGGCGGGCGATTTGCTACTTCTGATTTAAATGACTTGTATCGTAGAGTTATAAATCGAAATAATCGTTTGCACCGTTTATTGGATTTGAATGCACCTGATATTATCATTCGTAATGAAAAAAGAATGTTGCAGGAGTCAGTTGATGCATTATTAGATAATGGGCGTAGAGGTCGTGCAATTACAGGAACAAATCGACGGCCTTTAAAATCTCTTGCAGATATGATTAAAGGAAAGCAAGGTAGATTTAGACAAAATTTATTAGGTAAGCGTGTCGATTATTCAGGGCGATCAGTAATTGTGGTGGGGCCTACATTGAAATTGCATCAGTGTGGGTTGCCTAAGAAAATGGCACTAGAATTATTTAAGCCGTTTATTTTCAGTAAGTTGCAATTAAGGGGGTTGGCGACAACCATTAAAGCAGCTAAAAAGATGGTGGAAAATGAAGGTGCTGAAGTTTGGGATATACTTGAAGAAGTTATTCGCGAACATCCCATTCTGCTTAATAGAGCACCAACATTACATAGGTTAGGGATTCAGGCGTTTGAGCCTATTTTAATTGAAGGCAAGGCAATTAATCTGCATCCACTAGTATGTAGTGCTTTTAATGCTGATTTTGATGGCGACCAAATGGCGGTGCATATTCCGTTGTCAATTGAAGCGCAATTGGAAGCAAGAACATTGATGATGGCGACCAATAATATTTTGTCTCCTGCCAATGGAGAGCCTATTATTAACCCATCACAAGATGTGGTATTGGGCTTGTATTATATGAGTCGTGAAAAACTTAAGGCCAAAGGTGAGGGGTCTGCATATTATGGAATTGCGGATGTTGAAAAGGCCTTAGATGCAAAAGTAGTAGAATTACAATCTAAAGTAAAAGTAAGGATAGTCGAAAAAATAAAAAATACTGATGGTGAGGTTGAGTTTAAAACAACGCGCTATGACACAACAGTAGGGCGAGTTTTGATTTGGGAGGTGCTGCCTGAGGGGATGCCGTTTGAAATCGTCAACTGCGATATGACCAAGAAGAATATTTCCCGTTTGCTTAATTATAGTTACCGTCATTTAGGCAATAAGGATACAGTCATTTTAGCTGATCAGATCATGTATCTAGGTTTTAAATATGCAACACGATCAGGCATATCATTTGGTATTAATGATATGGAGATCCCCAAAGAGAAAGGGGATATTCTGGAGGAAGCTGAGCGGGAGGTTTTGGAGATTCAGCAGCAATATGATTCGGGGTTGGTGACCGATGGTGAGCGATACAACAAAGTAGTGGATATTTGGTCGCATGCCAATGAGAAGGTGGCCAAAGTGATGATGGATGGGCTTGGGACAGATGAGGTTGTTGATGAAGATGGTAACGTGCTAAAGCAAAAATCATTTAACTCAATTTTTATGATGGCTGAATCTGGCGCGCGGGGTTCTGCGGCACAGATTAGGCAGTTAGCAGGTATGCGTGGCTTAATGGCGAAACCTGATGGCTCAATTATTGAAACGCCTATTACTGCTAATTTTAGAGAAGGTTTGGATGTATTGCAGTACTTTATTTCAACACATGGTGCGCGTAAAGGTTTGGCTGATACGGCTTTGAAAACGGCTAACTCTGGATATTTGACGCGTCGTTTGGTTGATGTTGCCCAGGATCTTGTTATTAACGGGGTTGATTGTGGTACCAATAAAGGGATGGTGATGGCTCCCATTATTGAAGGCGGTGACGTTGTTGAGACACTTTCTGAGCGCGTATTGGGGCGAGTGGTCATTGGTGATGTGGTGACAGCGGATGCAACTGAAGTTATTGTGCCTGATGGAGAAATGCTGGATGAGCATTATGTTGCTCTGCTAGAAAAAAATAGTATTGATAATGTTTTTGTACGTTCTATTATTACCTGTGAGAACCGGCATGGTGTATGTGCTAAATGTTATGGGCGTGATTTAGGGCGTGGGCACTTGGTAAATAGTGGTGAAGCAGTTGGTGTGATCGCGGCGCAATCTATTGGTGAGCCTGGGACGCAGTTAACGATGCGTACTTTTCATATTGGTGGAGCTGCATCACGTCAAGTTGCAATTAGTAATGTGCAGGTCAAGTCTAATGGAGTCATTAAGTTACATAATTTAAAAACGGTAGAAAATCGGGCTGGCAATTTAGTTGCTGTGTCTAGATCAGGTGAAGTTGGGGTAATGGATGAGTATGGTCGTGAAAAGGAAAAATATAAAATCCCCTATGGGGCAGAGTTAACCTGCAAAGGTGGCAGTGAAGTCGAGTCGGGTGATATTGTAGTTTCATGGGATCCGCATGTGCATCCCGTAGTGACTGAGGTTGCAGGTATTGTACAATTAGTTGACTTTGAGGCAGGTATTTCGGTGCAGGAGTTGTCTGACGACGTAACAGGAGTAAGCTCAATTACCGTTATCGACCCTAAGATGCGCGTAAGCGCAGGTAAAGATTTGCGTCCGTTAGTTAAGTTATTTACCCCTGAAGGAGATGAGGTAAATCTGCCTAATACGGAAATGGCGGCGCAATATGTGTTGCCTGCAGGATCAATTGTTGCCGTGAAAGATGCGGGCGAGATTCAGGTTGGGGATGTATTGGCTAGAATTCCACAGGAATCAAGTAAGACTCGTGATATTACGGGAGGGCTACCGCGGGTGGCTGACTTATTTGAAGCTAGAAAAACTAAGGATCCTGCGATTCTGGCTGAGGCGACAGGTGCGGTATCTTTTGGTAAGGAAACCAAAGGTAAGCAACGTATTGTTATTACTGATGCTGATGGAGTGCAGTATGAGACATTAGTACCAAAGTGGCGACATATTACCGTATTTGAAGGTGAGTTTGTTGATAAGGGTGAGACAATTGCTGAGGGTGAGTTAACGCCGCATGATATTTTGAGGTTGCGTGGTATCACAGAGCTAACTGCATATTTGGTCAAAGAGATTCAGGATGTTTATCGTTTGCAGGGTGTGAAAATCAATGATAAGCATATTGAGGCAATTATTCGTCAAATGTTACGTAAAGTTGAAATTGCAGCTTCAGGTGATAGTAATTTTACTAAAGGCGAGCAAGTTGAGCGAGTTGTCGTTAGAGAGGTAAATAACAAGCTTGAAGCGGAAGAAAAAATTCCGGCAAGTTTTGAGTCGGTGCTTCTAGGGATTACTAAGGCATCTTTGGCGACAGAGTCATTTGTTTCCGCTGCATCATTCCAAGAAACAACGAGAGTATTAACAGATGCGGCAGTGCGTGGGTTGAAGGATCAATTATACGGACTAAAAGAAAATGTTATTGTTGGGCGATTGATTCCTGCTGGAACTGGTTTGGCTTTCCATGAGGAGAGGCGTAAGCGTCAGGCACGTGAATTAGATTCTGCTGGGGTAACTGCTGAGCAGGGTAAGTCTACAGAAATCATGGATGCAGAAGCTGCGCTTAAACAGGCATTGAGTGCTGAATAAAAAAATCTTGACTTTAATTGGGTAGGAATATAAAATACCCTGCTCAATAGAGTTATCGTAAATAAATGTAGTGTATATTTTGTACACTAAAAAAATATGCAAGACGGAGTAATTTAACTTATGGCTACTATTAACCAGTTGGTTCGTAAGCCGCGCACAAGAAAAATAGAAAAGAGTAATGTGCCAGCGCTTGATGCTTGTCCTCAAAGGCGAGGTGTGTGTACGCGTGTATATACAACAACACCCAAAAAACCAAATTCAGCATTACGTAAAGTGGCGCGGGTAAGACTAACTAGTGGTGCAGAGGTTAGTAGTTATATTGGTGGTGAAGGGCATAACCTGCAAGAGCACTCGGTTGTTCTAATTCGTGGTGGGAGGGTGAAAGATTTGCCTGGTGTGCGCTATCACGTTGTTCGAGGCAGCCTAGATACTTCCGGTGTGGATAGTCGTAGATGTGGCCGTTCTAAGTACGGTACAAAAAAGCCTAAAAGCTAAGCAGTAAAAACTAAAATCTAAGAACAAGTGTTGGTGATATAAATGTCAAGAAGAAGAGCGGCGATAAAACGAACAGTTTTACCAGACCCAAGATATAGTAGCGTTACTTTAACCAAATTTATGAATATGGTTATGGTTGACGGGAAGAAATCAGTAGCAGAAAAAATTGTATATGGAGCGCTTGAAACTCTTGATGCAAAAGGACACGAGGATCCTCTAGAAGTGTTTACTAAGGCGCTTGATAATATTCAGCCGCGTGTTGAAGTAAAATCAAGACGTGTTGGGGGGGCTACATACCAAGTGCCAGTTGAAGTTCGTCCTAGTCGTCGTGTTGCTTTGGCAATGCGCTGGATGATTGAGGCTTCGCGTAAAAGAAATGAAAAAACCATGCCACTTAAATTGGCTGGTGAAATGATGGATGCGGTAGAAGGGCGTGGGTCAGCTGCTAAAAAGCGTGAAGATACGCATAGAATGGCTGAAGCGAATAAAGCATTCTCGCATTATCGTTGGTAGAATTGTAGGTTGTTAAGATGGCGCGTATAACGCCGATTGAAAGATATCGGAATATCGGGGTTATGGCGCATATTGATGCGGGCAAAACAACGACGACTGAACGGATCTTATTTTACACAGGAGTGTCACATAAGATTGGTGAGGTTCATGATGGCTCGGCTGTTATGGATTGGATGGAGCAGGAGCAAGAAAGAGGGATTACTATTACTTCTGCTGCAACAACTTGTTTTTGGTCAGGGATGGCGAAGCAATTTGAAAGGCACCGTATTAATATTATTGATACGCCAGGGCATGTTGACTTTACCGTTGAGGTTGAGCGCTCATTGCGAGTTCTGGATGGTGCTTGTGCGGTATTTTGTGCCGTTGGTGGTGTTGAGCCGCAGTCGGAGACCGTGTGGCGCCAAGCTAATAAATATTCAGTTCCACGAGTGGTGTTTATAAATAAAATGGACCGAATAGGTGCGGATTATTTTAGAGTGATAGAGCAGATTGAAGAGCGATTGGCAGGAAATCCAGTTGCTATGCAATTACCAATAGGGAGTGAGGATAACTTCGTTGGTATTGTGGATTTATTACGTATGAAGGCCGTCTATTGGAAAGATGCCGATATGGGAATGGTTCATACAGAAGAAGAGATTCCTGCAGAGATGCAAAGTATCGCTATGGAATGGCGTGAAAAAATTATTGAATCAGCAGCGGAGGCTAATGACGAGTTGATGGAGGCATATTTAGATCAGGGTGATCTATCTATAGCAGATGTTAAATCGGGTATAAGAATAAGAACGATAGCAAATGAAATTTCGCCAGTATATTGCGGCTCTGCTTTTAAAAATAAAGGCGTGCAGTGTGTTTTGGATGGGGTTGTTGAATATTTGCCATCTCCAGTCGATATTAAGGCGGTTGAAGGTCACTTAGAGAATGGTGAGGTAACTGCTAGATCGGCATCTGACGAGGAGCCTTTTGCAGCATTGGCGTTCAAAATTGCATCAGATCCGTTTGTAGGAAATCTTACTTTTTTTAGAGTATATTCGGGTGTACTGAAATCTGGTTCGGTTGTTTATAATACTATTAAAGGAAAGCGCGAGCGAATTAGTAAGTTATTGCAGATGCATGCTAATAGTCGTGAAGAGGTTTCTGAAGTTCGTGCTGGTGATATTGCTGCGGCTGTGGGCTTAAAAGAAGTTACCACGGGGGAGACTTTGTGCGATGAAAAGGCTAAAATAATTCTGGAAAAAATAGAGTTTCCTGAGCCTGTAATATCAATTGCAGTTGAGGCTAAGACTAAGGCAGATCAAGTAAAAATGTCTGAAGCATTGATGCGCTTAGCTAAAGAGGATCCTTCATTTAAAGTAGTTTCAGATGAGGAGTCTGGTCAGGTAATCATTTCAGGGATGGGGGAATTGCACCTTGAAATCATTGTTGACAGAATGAAAAAAGAATTTAATGTCGATGTTAATGTTGGGTTACCGCAAGTTTCATATAGAGAATCAATTAAAGAAACAAAAAGGGAAGAAGCCAAGTTTATCCGAGAACTAGGTGGAAAAGGCCAGTACGGGCATGTGGTGCTTGAGCTGGAGCCAATGGAAAGAGGATTTGGTTATTCTTTTATAAATTCGCTTGCGAATGATTCGGTTCCAAAAGAATATATACCAGCTATTGATAAAGGGATTCAAGAGCAAATGAAAAATGGTGTCTTAGCAGGGTTTCCTGTGGTGGACATTAAAGTAACATTATTGGATGGATCCTATCATGATGTAGATTCGAGCGAAATGGCTTTTTCCATTGCTGGATCTATGGCTTTTAGGGAGGGTTCGAAATTGGCCAAGCCAGTATTGTTAGAGCCCATCATGAAAGTGGAAATCGCAACTCCCGAAGATTATATGGGGGATGTGGTAGGAGATGTAAATCGGCGTAGAGGCATAGTCTTGGGCATGGATGATACGCCAACAGGCAAGACAATTAACTGCGAAGTGCCGTTAGCTGAAATGTTTGGTTATGCAACTGACTTGCGTTC
Source organism: uncultured Methylomonas sp. (assembly GCA_964640895.1). GTDB lineage: Bacteria > Pseudomonadota > Gammaproteobacteria > Methylococcales > Methylomonadaceae > Methyloprofundus. Next base: position 180 of record CAZXJK010000041.1, on the reverse strand, counting down.
GGCAACACAAGGGCGTGCTACTTACAGTATGCAGTTTGAAAAGTATAATGATACACCTGCAAATGTAGCAAACGCAATTATTGAAAAAACTTCATAAGAATTGATATTAAAAAAGGTATTGGCTAATGGCTAAAGAAAAATTTGAACGTACCAAACCGCATGTAAATGTTGGTACAATTG
>CAZXJK010000040.1:0-15255 GCA_964640895.1 uncultured Methylomonas sp. | reverse complement strand
AAATATTGGATGCTTATTTATTTCCAAGTGCCTTATCTAGCGAAGCGCAAAAATCCAACCCAAGATACGATGTAATATATTGATTATAAATAAAATAAACTCTTAACTTAATGGCTGTGCGACTTGAGTGTTATTGAGTGCACGCTCCTAAGTTAACTGCAAGAGTATAGTCAAACTTAGTGCTCTTTTCAAATCCATCCGCATTAATCCAAAAAATACAACGCTTTTTATCGCACCTGAATTCGCAGTGCAGCTCTCTTAAGATAAAGCAATCTTCTTGCTTAAAACAGCGTGTATTACCCCATGTTATTTGCGTAAATAACATAATACACAAAACCGAGAAACTTCTGAACTCAACTCACAAAGCGTATAAAATAAATAGGCATGAATACCCAAAAAATGAAACTTGCCGATGCAAACTTGCTAACAGATGATGTACGCATGCGTGGCTTCAAACAACGCTCACCTATTGATGAAGTGTTAGGCTGGCTAGCACAACAATCAATTGAACGTCCCGAACAAACCATAGCAATTTCGAGTGCTGCCGGCAGAGTGTTAGCGCATGATATTGTCAGTGATATTAATATCCCAAGCTTTGCTCGTTCGATGATGGATGGTTATGCTCTCTTGGCGAGCGATGCCCAAGGCGCGTCTGCTTATAATCAACTGCCTTTACAAGTGATCGGCAAATCTATGCCGGGACAAGGCACTGAAGTCAGCGTGACTTCAGGTACTGCCGTAAGAATAATGACCGGCGCACCGGTTCCCGCAGGAGCCAATGCGGTATTACCCGCTGAGAATATAGAGATAGACGACAGCTTTATCATGGTCATGGAAAGTGTTGCCGAAGGCCGTAATATTGGCCGTATTGGCGAAGATATTAGTGCAGGGACAACCCTATTAAAGCAAGGTCGGCGTTTACGTCCGCAAGATATTGCCTTACTCGCATCTTTAGGTAACAAAGAGATTGCTGTTTTTAGGCAACTGCAAGTCAGTATCGTAGTAACAGGCAACGAAATACTACCTGTCGGCAGTCGTCCACAAGGCTATCAAATTACCAATTCCAATGGCCCGATGCTTGAGGCACTGAGCTGTCGGGACGGTGCCGTGGTGATTAGCTCGTGCATCGTAACAGATGATCCCGAGCTGATTGAGCAAACCATGCAGGGTGATTATGATATTTTATTCATCACGGGCGGCACCAGTGTCGGCGAAGAAGACTTTGTGCCTTTACTGGTCGCTAAGCTGGGTAAGCTTGTGTTTCATGGGGTGGCCATGCGCCCGAGCAGATCAACAGGGATCGGCCTAATCGCTGATAAACCTGTGTTTTTATTGCCAGGTAATCCTGTGGCTTGTTTATGCGCCTATGATTTTTTTGCAGGACGACTGATACGCAAACTATCCGGCTACCCACGCAATTGGCCTTATGTTTCCGTCACCAAAAAATTACAACAAAAATTGGTGTCAATGCTGGGGCGTACTGATTATGCGCGGGTACGTTTATACGATGATGATACCGTAGTGCCTATCGCCATCAGTGGCGCGGCGATTATCCGTTCGACCACCGACGCTGATGGCTTTGTGATCGTGCCGGCAAATAGTGAAGGCTATGCCGCAGGCACTGAAGTAGAAGTATTTCTTTACGATTAAAGAATGAAGATTTAATAATACCTGAAAGTATGGCACAAGTTTTGGCGGTGCACAGTCGTACTAAAAACACAGACGCATAGCAGGGTAAATCCCAATATTAAACAAAATATAATAGTTCCCATGCTCCAGCGTGGGAATTCAGTTTACGACGCTCCAGCGTCATGTATAGGAACGCTGGAGCGTTCAGCCATGCATTCCCACGCCAGAGCATGGGAACGATAAGTCAAAGTTCTGCAAACTCCCTCCTCTATTACTATTAATTAACCATGGCCCAACAAAAACAATTTCTTGATGTTATTAGCCCTGAATTGGCAAAATCGCGTTTTGAAGCGGCAATTGCACTTGTGCCAGTCGAAGAAGTGATTCCATTAAACCAAGCTTTAGGCCGCATTTTATCCCGAGATGTCACCGCAAAAGTGAATGTCCCTTCATTTGACCGCTCCAACTTAGATGGTTTTGCTGTCAAAGCCGCCGATACCATTGGTGCAGAAGAATATAGCCCTATCACATTACAATTACTCGACCAAGCCATTGCGGCCGGCGCAACCCCCAAGCATGAAATAGTGCAGGGGCTTGCCAATATCATTGCCACAGGTGGTATGCTGCCCAGAGGAGCAGATGCCATTGTCATGGTGGAAAATGCGGATGTGCGTGATGGCAAGCTGAGCATCTTTAAACCGGTCAGCCCAGGCACGGGCATTGCGTTTGCAGGTACCGATGTCGCCAGTGGACAAATTATTCTCTATCAAGGTGACATCCTAACCAGTCGTGAAACGGGCATACTAGCTGCCATAGGTGAAATTGAAATTCATGTCTGGAAACGACCGAAAGTAGCCGTCATTTCCACTGGCAATGAAATCATTGCCCCAGGCCAACCGATGAGCCCAGGTCTTGTCTACGATTCCAATGCCCGTATTATTGCTGATGCCATCAAAGAACTGGGCGGCGAACCTTTGGAATTAGGCATTGCAATTGATAATCTGGAGCAGCTAAGAGCAAAAATACAACAAGCCTTCCTGCAAGCCGATATGATTTTGCTATCAGGCGGCACCAGTAAAGGTGAAGGCGATTTATCATACCAAGTCGTTTACGAACTCGATGATCCCGGCGTTATTGTGCACGGTGTTGCCCTCAAACCAGGCAAGCCTATTTGCCTGGCCGCCAGCCAAGGCAAGCCTGTCGTAGTTTTACCTGGGTTTCCAACTTCGGCTATTTTTACTTTTCACGAATTCGTCGCGCCCGTTATTCGACAACTAGCAGGCTTATCCGCTGCCAGCCAAAGCATGATCGCAGCAGAACTGGCAGTACGTGTGAATTCAGAAATTGGACGCGCCGAATTCCTGCTAGTGCGTCTATTAGATAACTCGCAAGCCTCTGCACAACAAGAGACACTTAAACCCAAACTGGCGGCTTATCCCATAGGCAAAGGCTCCGGCAGTGTCACCACCTTCAGCAATGCCGATGGTTTTGTGCGTATTGATCAACATGTTGAACTATTAGAAGCAGGCAGTGCCGTAGAGGTACAACTGATTAGCCGCGATACCAAACCTGCTGAACTCGTTATTATTGGGAGTCACTGCTTAGGCTTGGATTTAATTATGAGCCTGTTAAAGCGTAAAGGTATTCAAGTGCGTTTTATGTCAGTAGGTTCTTCAGCCGGACTGATTGCCGTTAAAAGAGGCCAGTGTGATATTGCCGGCATCCACCTTTTTGACCCTGTGAGTACATCCTATAATCAGCACTGCGTGACAGAGGGCTTGAGCTTAATTCAAGGCTACCGCCGTCAACAAGGTTTAATCTTTAGAGCCGATGACTCACGCTTTCAGGGAGATAATGCCAAAGCAGTCATTGCACAAGTCAAAAATGACCCAGACTGCTTGATGATTAATCGTAATTTAGGCAGTGGCACCCGCGTGTTAATTGAACAATTACTAAAGGGTAGCAAACCTAATGGTTACTTAGTACAAACCAGCAACCACCGTGCAGTGTTTGCGGCTATTCAGCAAAAAAGAGCAGATTGGGGGGTTGCCATTCAATCATTAACCGAAACGAATACAGGGTTTCTGGAAATTCAGGATGAGTGCTATGATTTTATGATTGCCAATACCAAGCTACAGAAAAAATCAGTACAGGTTTTTATGGCGTTATTGCAAGATAAAGAAGTACAAGCTGCATTAGCCGAAATAGGTATTCAGGCCGATAGCGGTAGTGGCACTCTGTATCAATAAGGTTGGATAAGATTTTTTATTGCGAAGCATTAAAAAAAACGTCACCCGACAGCTTGGATCGCCCAAAATGTCGGATGACGTTACCTACGCTACGCTAGGTAAGCTCATCCAACCTACACGTAATACATTTCTTATTTTCCCATCATCATTTGTAAATAGTTAAGCCATGTACACTCTTTATATTACCTTGTTTTACCTACTATTACCGTTATTGCTGATCTTCCGCTACATTAAAGGGCGGCAATGGCAAAGCTTTAATACTCGCTATCTGGAAAGCTTAGGATTTTATGCCAAAAAACATCATCAACACGTTATTTGGGTGCATGCGGTATCAGTCGGTGAAGTGGAAGCGGCCCATGTATTAATAGAGCATCTGCGCAACCATTACCCTTATAAAGTGTTAGTCACCACAGGCACCGAGCCTGGCTATAACCGGGTACGTGCATTACAAGGCGACAAGGTTGAACATGTGTATTTGCCTTATGATACCCCTGATGCTGTCGAGCGGTTTATTGCGCATTTTCAACCTCGGATTGGTATTATTATGGAAACCGAGATTTGGCCGGTACTGTTTGCCAAATGCAATAAACACGCTATTCCCCTCTTTATTGTCAATGCGCGCTTGTCAGAAAAATCTATGCGCGGCTACTGCAAAATCAAAGGTTTTTTACAGCGCCGTTTTGCAGGAGTAACGGGCGTAGTCGTACAAACTGAAGTGGATGCCCGCCGCTATCAAGAGATTGGCGTACTCTCCGATAAAATTAGGGTATCGGGCAATATTAAGCTAGATATGCCGATTGCCAAATCCATGCGCGCACAAGCAACACAAGTGAAACAAACACTATTCCCTGATCGGCAGGTATTCGTCATAGGCAGCACTCACGAAGGTGAGGAAGAAATATTTTTACAAGCTTATCAACAATTAAAGCAACAGTTCCCCGCACTAATATTAGTCTTGGCACCACGCCAACCTAAACGTGCTGCTGAGATAAAGAAGCTATGCTTGCAGTTTAATTTACAACTTATTGCGCGTACAGAAGGCATCGCTTGCACGCCAAGCACTGATGTCTATTTGGTTGATACCCTCGGCGAATTAAAACAAATGTATGCTATTGCAGACTATAGCTTTGTAGCTGGCAGCATGGTGCCTATTGGTGGTCATAATATTTTTGAACCTATTTTGCTAGGCGTACCGGTCATGTTTGGTCCTTATATGAAAAATATGCAGTTACTGTCTCAACAGTTACTGGCAGCACAAGGGGCAATCCAGTGTCATGATACCGACGCTATTGTCACTGCCATCACCCAATTAATAACCGACGCACCCGCAAGAGAACAATTAATTAATAATGCTCGTGCTTTTGTTGCCCAAAATAAGGGGGCTTTAGAAAAGACCATGCTACTTATTGATCCGTTTATAAACAAACGGCCATTAAATTAAATACTTATACCCAATAAAAATCAGGCATATACCATACAAACCAATGCCCATAAAAAAATAGACAAAATCTTAACCCCTCTGCTATAGTGCTAGTGAAATCAAGCACAGTCAGAATAACGCCAAGGGAAGATAACAACCCAAAACTTTGTGTAGCCCGCATGAAGCTTGCGGAATACGGGAAAGTAAGGCCAGCTCAGGTAAGGACATGCAAACTCTACAGAGACAGTTTGCCACACTGAATAACAAGGAACATGCCATGGAACAACTCACCGATTTAAAGGCCATTTTGCACTCCAAACGCGCCAATATTTATTATTTGGACAAATGCCGTGTCATGCAAAAAGATGGCCGAGTGCTGTATTTAACCGAAGCAGATACCGAAAAACAATATTGGAATATCCCGATAGCCAATACCACTGTTATTCTCTTAGGAACTGGCACATCCATTACTCAAGCAGCCGTTAGAATGCTCGCTTCGGCTGGGGTGCTTATTGGCTTTAGTGGCGGCGGTGGTACGCCCTTAATTGCAGCCAATGAAATAGAATGGCTCTCGCCGCAAAGCGAATATCGTCCCACAGAATATGTACAAGGCTGGATGAGCTTCTGGTTTGAGCAAGAAAAACGCCTACAAGTTGCCAAGCAATTTCAGCAACAACGTATCAGCTATATGCAAAAAGTCTGGGGCAAAGATCGTGATTTGAAAAATGAAGGCTTTAGTATCGATGATGCCGATATTCAAAAAGCTCTCGACAACTTTTCCGCCAAAATAGAGCCCTGCCCTGATGTCACCAAACTGTTATTAATCGAAGCGCAATTCACCAAAACCCTGTATCGCATTGCCGCCCAGCACACCAAGCAAAAAGGCTTTGTGCGTCAACATGACAGCATGGATGATGCCAATGACTTTTTAAATCATGGCAATTATTTAGCTTATGGGCTGGCAGCAACCACTTTATGGGTATTAGGTATACCGCATGGCTTTGCGGTCATGCATGGCAAAACTCGGCGTGGTGCGCTGGTATTTGATGTCGCGGATTTAATCAAAGACACGTTGATACTGCCTTGGGCATTTATCTGCGCTAAAGAGCAAGCCACTGAACAAGAATTTCGGCAGCAATGTTTGCAGAATTTTACTCAGCATAAGGCCTTGGATTTTATGTTTGAGGTGGTAAAACAGGCAAGTTTAGAGGGAAAGGAAAAGATTTAATTAATCAAAGGCTTAAGTACTCGTAAGGGTAATACAAGACGGTTAGATGAAGCTGAAAGTCTTTCAAAACCAAAACGCTGATAAAAATTTATCGCATCCTCATCTTTCGCATCAACGACCATCCCTAAAATACCAATTTTTTCAGCAAGTTCTAGTGTTGTTTTAAACGCATGAAATAGTAATTTACCCCCATGCCTTTGGTGCTTAAATTGATTATCGACTGCTAACCGCCCCAATAATAGAAAAGGGGCATCAGGATAGTGAGCAAGTCTTTTATTATCAGGCAACTCGTCTGTTGGAACAGAATGTGCGCAAATTGAATAATAGCCAATAATACAAGTTTCTTCCGCTAATACATAAATACGGGTTAAGTTTCTTTTTTGGTCTTGATTTGCAAAGCGTTGTAAATAAGTATTAAGAACATTAATGCCACAATCAAACTGTATACGGTTATGTTTTTTAGAATCTAATAATTCAACCTTCATTTTCATCCATCATTTTTTTATAGGCTTCTGCCGCTCTTTTCATGGAATCAGTAGGTTCAGGGGGGTTATCCAGCATTGCAAAAAACATTTCCCAATCGGTCGCATTAAAACGTGTTGTTTCATGTTCAGCAATAACCGCCTCTGCCTTTTCTTGAATACTTTGACGGATAAATTTGCTTTTATCTAAATTAACATAAGCACGTGCTTGCTCAAGGAGCTGCTGTGTTTCACTATCAATGCGTATTTTTATAGCATCGTTTTTTATACTATCGGCTCTCATTGGATGACTCTCGATTATCATGACTATATAGATAGCATTGTAGTCACAAATGTCCCCAAAAAATAGAAAAGCAAGACTCTATTTTATTTTTAAAGGAGCTTAATACCCTTGTAGAGTATAAGCTCACTAAGCTGCCTGTACGGCAGTAAAGTTAAATAATAAATTGATATATATACATTTCTAAGCTGCCTGTGCGGTAGTAATACCCATTCTAGCATTTGAACTTAATTATGTAATATATATAAAATTTATATATATACAGGATTGATAAAAAAATAAGCTCAACTATACTCTAGTCAACTACAAATATTGCAGAATTCTAGGCACTAGACTTTATGTTAAATTCTGCTCAATAGATGAAAAAGGATAATAATCTATGCTAGTCACCTTCGTTTCACAATGTGAACACAAAGCACTTAACCGAACCCGTCGCGTATTGGATGCCTTCGCTAATCGTATTGGCAGCCGCACTTGGCAGACTGTTATTACAAATGAAGGTTTGCAAGCGGTGAAGAAACTGCTCAGGCAAACAGCCACTAAAAATACGGCTGTCTCCTGTCATTGGGTTCGATCTCGTAGTCGCAGTGAGTTAGTTTGGCTGGTCGGGAATCGGGATAAATTTAATGCGGAGGGTTATGTACCTGTCAATTGGACACGGAAAGATATTCTCAATGCGCAGTGGGAAAATGATTGGCATTATTTACCCTTAATTAAGAGCTTAGCAGCAATAGCTGCTCTATTTCATGATTGGGGTAAATCCTCTGATTTTTTTCAAGCCAGACTTATCGGTAAAGAAAAGCTTCCTAAAGGCGACCCACTGAGGCACGAATGGGTTTCATTATTATTTTTAAGTGCTTTTGTTAATGATGAAACAACTGATGAACAGTGGCTAGAGCGATTAATAGATAGCAAATTTGATGTTGATGCCTTAACTAAAAAAGTAGCAGAAAACATTAATAATTCAAAAAATAAACCAATAAAAAAACTGCCTATTGCAGCAAGCATTGTTGCTTGGTTAATTGTTTCTCACCATCGTTTACCTATAGTTGATAAAGAGACAACTGACTATCGCGGCGGAGATTCAGGTGAGTTACAAAAGAGCTTGCAAAGAATTACCCAAAAATGGGGGTATGAAAATAAATTTGATGAAGCAGAGTTTAATAAGCACTTACAAGCTTGTTTTGTTTATTCGGAAGGCTTGCCTAGTCAATCTAAACAATGGTTAAAAGAAACAAGAAAATACGCCACAAAATTAAAAGAAGCTTTACCATTATTATTAGTAGCTCAAGACAATCATTTTTTAAGAGCTATTTTAAGCCATGCACGGCTATCCATGATGTTAGCGGATCATTATTATTCCTCATTGGATTTTGATGATAAAAATCGTCTAAAAAACAGGGAATTGAAACTATATGCTAATACCTATACCGACCCAACCAGTAAAAAAAATAAGCTAAAACAAACACTAGATGAACATTTAGTCGGTGTCATGAAACAAGCAGTACACAACGTACATTGTTTACCTATGTTTGAGGCTAATGTAGATGAATTGCCGCGAGCTTTTGATGTAAAAAAGTTAAAGCAAGCAAGCCCCGATGGTTTTCAATGGCAAGATAAATCTGTGCGTAAAATAAAAAAATGGCGCGAGGATCAGGAAAAAATAGAGGTCAATAATTTTGGCTTTTTTGCTGTCAATATGGCCTCCACAGGAACAGGAAAAACTTTTGCGAATGCAAAAATAATGCGTGCATTATCCCCCCAAATGGATAGTCTGCGCTATATTCTAGCATTAGGGCTTAGAACCTTAACATTGCAAACAGGAAAGGAATATCGTACTCGAATTGGTTTAGAACAAAATGAACTGGCGGTGTTGATTGGTTCGCGAGCAGTTCTCAATTTATACAATAAAAACCAGCATGAAAAACAAGAAGAAGTTGCTGTATCAGGGTCTGAATCAGAAGAAATATTATTAGATAATACACTGTATTTTGATACAAAAATTTCTGAAGGCTCTTTAAAAACAGTCTTAAAAACTGAAAAAGATAGAAAGTTTCTTTATGCACCTGTTTTGAGTTGTACGATTGATCATTTAATGGCTGCAACCGAAACCAAACGAGGAGGACGGTACATATTACCTACGCTACGTTTAATGTCATCGGATTTAGTGATTGATGAAATTGATGATTTTGATGGTACTGATTTAATTGCGATTGGTAGATTGATTCACTTGGCGGGTATGTTAGGGAGAAAAGTAATGATTTCATCGGCAACTATTCCACCTGATTTAGCCTATGGGTATTTTAATGCGTATCAATCAGGCTGGGTGATATTTGCCAAAATGCGCGAGAAGAACCCCAATGTAGGCTGTGCATGGACTGATGAAAATGATACTACAGTCGTCAGTTGTTTCAATGCTGAGGTCTATAAACAGCAACACACTCTGTTCATAGAAAAACGTCTCAATGCATTACAAAAGGAACAACCTAAACGTAAAGCCAATATAGTGCCTTGTCAAACAGATGACTCTGAAAATAGTGAAGCCTATTTTCATGGCGTTATTTTAAAAGCTGTTATAGAAAAACATACCAATCACAGTATTATTGATAACCATACTAATAAAAAAGTAAGTTTTGGTGTGGTACGAATGGCGAATATCAAGCCTTGTATTCATTTTACTCAATACCTACTGAATGTCGATTTATCTGAATTTTCCGAAGAGCTAGAAATTCGAGTGATGGCTTATCATTCTGCACAATTGTTAATTATGCGAAATGAACAAGAAAAACATTTAGATAATATTTTGCAGCGTAGCGGGGACGAACAGAGTATTTTTAATAATGCAATTATTAAGGCACATTTAAGTGAATTGACGACTAAGCATGTTATTTTTATTGTGGTTGCCACACCAGTAGAAGAAGTGGGACGTGATCATGATTTTGACTGGGCAGTTGTGGAACCTTCATCCTACCGCTCCTTTATTCAGTTAGCAGGTCGCGTGTTAAGGCATCGTAATAAAGAGATCAAACAAGCCAATATTGCTTTGTTGCAGCATAACTTAAGAAGCTTACAAAATAAGGACGTTGCCTATTGTTATCCAGGCTATGAAAGTAAAAATAATATGCTCGCAACGCATAAGCTTAATGAACTTGTCGATGTTAAAAAATTAGCAGAAAGGCTGGATTCACAGCCGCGAATTAGTCGATCTAGGATATTACAGGCTAAAACTAACTTGGTTGATTTGGAACATTTTTGTATAGAGAAATTATTAAATAACCCTACTCAAGTAGGACCAGAATCGATGCAAGGCTGGTTGTCAGGTTATTGGTGGTTAACCGCACTGCCACAACATTATGTTAGATTTCGTGATAGCAGTCCCCAAGACATTAGATATTTAGTACCCGATAGAGATTTTGATGGCGCATGGAAATTTGCGGAAAAAGATAAACAAGGTAAGGTAATTCCAAATGAATCTGGTATTGAGCGTTATCAATTATCAAACCAAGAACAGCAACGCTTATGGTTATTGCGTGATTACGAGCAATTATTATTAGCCTTAGAGGAAGGAGAGGATTTGCAGAAGCTAGCCTTAATGTATGGAGAAATAAATTTACCAACGTATGGAAAAAACAAAAATGATTTAGAATTTTCCTACTCAAACCAATTAGGTTTGAGTAGGAAATAAGCTGCCTGTACGGCAGTGAACAATCAAAATAATATGACATATTTCTAAGCTACTTTTCAGTAGAAATATCATTGTAACATTTCACTATTTTTTATTATTAGAGAGTTAGATATTAAAAGTCTCAAAATAATATTACATAGGAATAAAAAAAAGCGTATGATCTTTAGCAACCGTTAATATTTTAGGAGCGTTTAAAATAATGATGACCTCAATAGTACAAGAGTTTTTAAGTACGCAAAAAAATGAGTGGCTCAATAAAGAAATAAAAGCTGCAATGTCAGATAAGAAAAAGGACAACTTAAAGCTAAAGGCAGGAGAGATTTTTTCTACCAGAAGCCTAGCAGAAGCCATAAGAAACGTATCTGCCAATAAAAAAATTGCCAACTTAAATTTTACCAGCCATATTCCAAAATTTAGCAACCCAAGTATTAAGTTAAATGGCTTGATTGCTGATGCGAAGAAAAATACAGATGGACTATTAAGAACAGGAAATGTAGTCGGGGCTGGGTTGGATATTTTTAGTAACTCAGGCGCGATTGATCATACAAAAGAATTAATCTATGTGTATGAGTTCTTAAACTCTTATATGCCTGATGGAGACATGGTAATAGAACACTTGCAACGGCAAGATAAGACAGCAAGGGAGGCGGTTAGTAAAGTATTTGCAACTATTCATATTACTGGCACTGAATTTGAACAAATACGCTCTCAACTATTATTGATGTTAAATAAAAAAGAGGCATCCAAAACAGGTGAAGCCATTAAGCAAGTTTACTTTCCTGTAGATGATAATTACCACTTATTATCTGTTCTCTATCCTTCGCCGTTAATGAGTGAATTAAGAAAGCGCATTACAGCCATGCAATTTAGTGAAAGTGCCAAGCTTGCTAGAAAAGATAAAAAGGAGAATAAATACAATCAAGAAGATATTGCAGATATTTATAACTTAACAAAAATTGGTTTTGGTGGTGCAAACAAACAAAATATCAGCGTTTTAAATAATAAACATGGCGGCGATTTTTATTTACTTTCCTCAGTGCCACCCACATTAACAAACCGCTATATTCAACCACCTAAACGCAATTTCTTTTCTGACACCTTATACCTTAAGATTTTTCAAGACGACTTTAAAAAATTACATCGGTTATTTTCTGATAAAGATACTATGCGCATTAAAATCCAACGTAGGTACTGGATTAAGCACATTTTGTATCAAGTTATTGAAAAAATATGGCAGGTTCGCCATATTGAGGAAGGCTGGTCTAAATCAGACACTTACAGTAAATTAAAATCGTATCAAAAAATATGGCTAGACCAAGCATTACACGATAAACGCACTCAACTTGATTTTGATTTAATCAAAAAAGATTTATCACGCTGGCTAGTGGGTGCTTATAACGAAAATAAAGACCAACAGACCACCCAATTAGGTGATGACCACAAACCTTATATAGAAAGTATTATTGATGAAATGCAGGAGGCATTGCAATGAAGAAAATACTACTTATTCCACGGCTTAAAATTCACAATGCAAATGCCCTATCCAGCCCCTATACCATTGGCTTTCCTGCGATGACCGCTTGGTTAGGTGCTGTTCATGCCTTACAACGCAAACTCAATGTAAAACATGAAGACTTTGAAGATTTAAAATTTAACAGTGTTGCCGTTGTCAGCCATGAGTTTAATTTGCATACTTATAAAGGGAGTGGTGACTTTAATCACTCCATTATTTCCACCAGCAACCCACTTAAAAGGGATGGAAAACGTCCCTCCACAATTGAAGAAGCACGTTGTCATTTAACCGTTTCTTTATTAATAGAATATTCAGGGATAGATCAAGACGAAGCAGAAAATATGTTAGAGGTATTACCGTCCTTATTGTTCTGTATGAAAATGGCATCTGGTGACGTATTAGATTTTGATTTAAAACAACTAGACTTAATCACAATAGTCGATCAAGCAGACACAAAAAAATTAATGGCTAAATTAATGCCAGGTTTTTGCTTGATTGACCGCAGTGATTTAACGCAACAAGCCATGGAAAACGGCTTAGATGGCTTGGATGCCGTCCTTGAATACTTAAAAATAAACTCACATTGTGAAAAAGTGACTGATAAAAAAGCAAATGCAGTAGACAAAATAACCTGGACACAATCCCGCCGAGAAAGAGGCTGGTTAATACCTATTGCTATCGGTTTTCAAGGGCTAACCGACTTAGAGGCTAGCTTAAATCAACGAGATGAAACAACCCCACACCGGTTTGCAGAAAGTGTTGTGAGCCTAGGTGAATTTATCATGCCATCACGTATAGATGATATTGATAATATGTTATGGCATTACGCCAGTTTAGAAAACGACCTCTATTTATGTAAACAAAATCAAAATTTCAATAATCCACAGGAGCAGTAAAATGAAAAAAACGAAAGAAAATACCCCCTCAGTTTTAGCATTTGAAAAAAAATTAGTGCCATCTGATGGATTTATGTACGGCACGACATGGGCTAACCGCTATGAGCAAGTCAACCCTTTAAAATTAATAGAAAAATCAGTGCGAGGTGTTATTTCAAATAGATTGAAATCAACACAGGATGCAGATGAAGAAACGAAAAAAGCAAATTTACAAAAAGTAGATAATTGCGCTCTTGGAGCTGAGCAAGACACCTTGAAATTAAATTTCACACTTAAAATTCTAAGTGGCGTAGAAAATCCATCCGCTTGTGATAATAAGATTTTTAAAAAGAGCTACCTTGAAGCCGTTGAAAAATATACTCAAGCAGAAGGGTTTACTGAATTAGCTAAACGCTATGCTATCAATATTGCGAATGCCCGATTTTTATGGCGCAATCGTGTAGGTGTCGAAAAATTAGAAGTTCAAGTAAAAATAATTGGTGAAGAATCAACAGAATGGACTTTTGATGCAGATGATAAAATTGAAATCAATAATTTTAATATTGATAACTCAAAAGTAAATGAATTATCCCAAAAAATTGCCCAAACATTATCAGGCAAACAAGAGTATTTATTATTAGAAATTACTGCCTTTGCACAAGTCGGAAAAGCACAAGATGTTTACCCTAGTGAGGAAATGGTTTTAGATAAAGGCAATAGTAAAGAGAAAAAAAGCAAGATTCTTTATCAGGTTAATAACCAAGCCGCCATGCATTCGCAAAAAATAGGTAATGCTTTACGTACTATTGATACCTGGTATCCAGATTATATTGAAAATAATAGTAGAGCGATAGCGATAGAAACCTATGGCTCAGTAACAAACTTAGGTATTGCTTATCGCAAGGATAAAAAAGATAATTTTTATACTTTGTTTGATAAATTCGCTCGTGATGAGCCATTAGATAACAAAAAGGATGAGCATTTTGTTATGGCTGTATTAGTACGTGGAGGAGTCTTTGGAGAGAGCACAAAATGAAGCATTATATAGATATAAAATTATTACCTGATGAAGATATTCCTATTTATTTTTTACGTAATAAAATTTATGCCAAGTTTCATAAGATACTCTTTACATTAAAATCAACTGATATTGGTATTAGTTTCCCTCATTATAAAGTTAAATTAGGTAACCTTATCAGAATTCATGGCACAGCAAGCAAGCTTACTGAATTGCAAGCAAACCATTGGTTAGGTGGCTTATCTGGCTATTGTGATGCCAGCACAATACAAGCGATCCCTGAGGAAGTGCTTTACCGCACAATTTCCCGTAAACAAGCCAATATGACGGAAGCAAAGCTAAGGCGGCTGCTGGTGCGTGACTCTATTACTCAAGATGAAATTAAGGGTTATAAAGCAAAAATGTTTACACAAGGGCTTGATAATCCGTACCTTGAATTAGAAAGCACTTCAAATGGGCATAAGCATCGACGCTATTTAGCTTTCGGAAAACTGACTAAAGAAAGCAGCTTAGGAAAATTTGACTTTTTTGGTTTAAGTAAAACAGCTAGCATTCCTTGGTTTTGACCCAAGTTTTTTACGCTCTTTAAAAACTCAATTAAAACAAAGTATTACAACTAGGCTATTTTTCTTTGGTAAAAATGGAGAAAATAGCCTAAGTTTTTGTTGTAACTAAAATTTTTTACTGTAAACTCCTGTTCACTGCCGCACAGGCAGCTTAGAAACACTGACGTTCAGTATCAATGCTTAATAATCCGTTCACTGCCGCACAGGCAGCTTAGAAAAGCATAAAAGGTCGGGCACTTAAATCATCAAAGTTCACTGCCGCACAGGCAGCTTAGAAAATGCTAGCGCAGCAACAACAAAAAGAATTTAC
>CAZXJK010000039.1:0-15487 GCA_964640895.1 uncultured Methylomonas sp. | reverse complement strand
CAGGTGCCTAAGGCCAATAATACCAAGATCAGCAACCGTCACTGCATTGAGTTGCAAAATATTATCATTTGGGTAATAAACTGCTGTAGCTAATTGCACAAGCGTATTTTGGAAAATATAGACCGCCTCTTTGGAAGCCACCAGTATTTGTTCAGTGCCTAAAGCCACACTCAAACCAAATTGATCATGAGGCTGCAAATTTACATTGGTTTGATGCAGTACGCTAACCCAAGCATTACTCACTGCATCACGTACAAATAAATAAGCACTACCGCTATTAAAACCATTTGCTTGTACCTTATTCGCACCCACGAGTATATGTTGATCTAATACCGAGATGCTCTTGCCAAAAGTAGCGCCCACATTATTATCAGGTGCAACTAAAGCAGTATCTTCTTGCCAAACATGATTGATTTTCTGATAGACATAAACTGCGCCTGCACGTAAATCATCCAACACATCTTTATGTTTAACACTGGCAACGATA
The DNA here is from genome assembly GCA_964640895.1 of uncultured Methylomonas sp. Taxonomy (GTDB): domain Bacteria; phylum Pseudomonadota; class Gammaproteobacteria; order Methylococcales; family Methylomonadaceae; genus Methyloprofundus. The sequence continues at coordinate 15,000 of CAZXJK010000039.1, read as the reverse complement.
ATATCGCCATCAATGGCAATTTGCTCGCCTAAATTATCACTGGTTTCACGATTTTCTGAACCTAAACGTACCGTTGCTTGCCATATACCTGCTACTTTTTCATAGACAAAAATAGCACCACTTTCAATTCCTGGATCAAAAGTATCACCTCTAGAAATTTGAAAGCGTGCTATTTGTTTCATGTTGGGTACTGAGGAATTATCTGCATCTGTATGGGGTGCACCAATAATCAATGTTTGCCCATCCTGAGCAATAGCAGTACCAAAACGCATGGCTTGCGGATCTTCAGACTCTATATTTGCAGTAACCTGCCACTGCCCTACATTCACACCTCGTGCGTATAAATATACTTTCCCCTGCCCTTGTCTGGGCGCACCGATATACAAAATATCATCAACTAGTGCGATACCAACACCAAACCTAGCCCCAGCTTGAGCATCAGGGGCTGTTAATTTGGCTGTTTGTTGCCACGAACTAGCTCCATTCATTGTCAGGCGTTCATAAATATAAACAGCACCACTATCAAGACCATGACTCGCATCTTGATCTGCACTAACTACCAATATATCTCCTACCAATTTGATATGTTTAGCAAAATTATCCCCTCGTTGCCCACTACTAAAGGTGCTAATCAAATGCCAATTTTCTTGGTTTGCATAAAGATAAACCGTACCTGACTTCTCCCCTTCTAGTGTGGTAGCCGCAACCACAGCAGTGTTCCCAGAAATCGCTAATGCTGTGCCAAAAGTCTTATCAGCTAAAGAAATCGGTACTGGAAGTTTAAATTCGTGTAGCGAGTCTAACTGTAGGTTAATGGCCTGAGCAGAACTTAGCATACTTATACTAAGGAATAGAATGAATAAAAAACGCTGTTTTTGCATAATGTAATAAATTAGGTTATCTGTTAATGACCAAGATTAAGGCACAATAACTTAGGCTGCTAAAATTAGTCCTTTTAAAGCAAGCAGTAATTATGCCGTAGCACTAGTAATAAACCTTTTAAGCAATAAGATAATACCCCTTAAAACCAACTAATCCTTAGGCACCTGGAAACACACATCATCCATCTTTACTAGTTTTTTTGTCCGTCATCAGTACTGTAGCAACAGTTACGTAGCCTGCTATGCGCCTATTGCTACAGCACTGATGACAAACAAAAATCCTGCCCAAATATTGGATGCTTATTTATTTCCAAGTGCCTAATCCTTATTATTGCAATAACTTAAATTTAAAAATATTTCCCACCATTAAAAATTAACGGCAATATCTCAATACCTACCTGACTTAGTTACCAAGTACATTAATTAATCTAAGTTAAATAACATAACTAGATGCCTCATTTAGAGTTTAAAGAATAGCCGACCTTTCTTTGATACTAGCTTTCTATATTCCTTCAATTATTCTCACAAGTCCCTTATATTTTATGTATTAATAGCGTGTTACATAAAGTACTGGTAAAATTGAAGTCTTTTGCTGGCGAATGAGTCACTTATTCTTCAGTACGGCTTTTTCGTAATAAATGTCGATATATCTAAGACTTAAAACAAGCAGGAGCATTGAATGACCGCATTGGTGGGTATTATTATGGGTTCAACATCTGACTGGGAAACCATGCGTTTTGCATCTGACAAATTAGAACAACTCGGCATCCCTTTTGAGGTAGAAGTCATCTCTGCACATCGCACACCTGACAAGCTATTCGCCTATGCAGAAACCGCTGAAAGTAAAGGTTTGGAAGTAATTATTGCTGGCGCAGGCGGTGCCGCACATTTACCAGGCATGGTTGCGGCCAAAACAATATTACCTATTTTAGGCGTGCCTGTGCAATCCAAAGCATTAAACGGTATGGACTCCTTATTATCTATTGTGCAAATGCCAGCAGGTATTCCTGTAGGTACACTAGCTATTGGCAAAGCAGGTGCCGCCAACGCGGCTTTATTAGCAGCCGCCATTATTGCTAATAAGCACACCCAATATAAAGCCGCTCTTAATACATTTCGCCAAGAACAAACGGACACAGTGCTCGCCAATTCTGACCCTAGGGAACTAACTTAATGATTATTGGAATTTTAGGGGCGGGGCAATTAGCACGCATGCTGGCACTGGCTGGCAAGCCACTTGGACTGAAATTTATCTTTTTAGACCCAACGCCGATTGCCTGTGCAGCAGACTTAGGCAAACATCTTATTGGTGATTACACAGATAAAGCGCTACTAAGCCAATTAGCCGCCGAATCAGATGTCATTACCTACGAATTTGAAAATGTGCCAGTAGACATTATTGATTTTCTCAATCAAAGCACACCCGTTTACCCGCCTGCAAAAGCACTCTCTATGGGGCAAGACAGAGTTACCGAAAAGCAATTCTTACAAAGCTTAGATATCGCTACCGCTCCTTTTGCCACAGTGTCCAGCTTAGCAGAATTGCAACAAGCCATGCCTACGATCGGCTACCCAGCCATCTTAAAAACACGTCGCTTTGGTTATGATGGTAAGGGGCAAGTCATACTGAATGACGAACATGAATTAGCCGCAGCATGGGAAGCAATCAAAAATGCGCCTTCCGTTGTCGAAGGCTTTGTGCCTTTTGACCGTGAAATTTCAATTATTGCCAGTCGTAGTGTTTCAGGTGAGATTGCTTATTACCCTGTTTCAGAAAATGTCCACCATAAAGGTATTTTACGTTTAGCAAAAAATACGCTTGACGACCCGCAACAAGCGCACGCAGAACAGTATATCAACACAATACTTAATGCACTTGATTATGTGGGCACCATCGCTTTAGAGCTGTTCGCTGTGGGTGATAAATTAATTGCTAATGAATTTGCACCACGCGTACATAATTCAGGACATTGGACTATTGAAGGCTCGGAAACCAGCCAATTTGAAAACCACTTAAGAGCAATCATGGATATGCCTTTGGGGGAAACCAATTCAATTGGCTATGCTGCCATGCAAAATTTTATCGGCAATGTGCCTGCAACTGAAAAGCTGCTTTCCTTAACACAGCTGCACTTACATTTATATGACAAAGCCGCACGCAAAGGGCGCAAGCTTGCGCATGCCACCATCAGAACTGACTCACTTACCAGCTTTACCGGTTTAGTTGCTGCACTGACTAAGTTAGCGGAAGACAGCGATGACTCATAATAATATTTAAATTCTTTTAACTTAAAATATCATACATATCTATGTCAAAGATCGAAAATCCTGTTGTTTCCATTCATTACACACTAACCAACAAAGCGGGCAAAACCCTTGATAGCTCTATTGATGCTGAGCCATTAAGTTTTTTACACGGCGCAGGCAATATTATTCCAGGGCTAGAAAGTGCTTTAACCGACAAGCCTGTTGGTGAAAAATTTACCGTGACTATTGAGCCTGAAGATGCTTATGGTGAGCGCATGGAAGAGCAAATGCAAACAGTCTCTAAAGAAATGTTTGCAGGTATCGACACCATTGAAGTCGGCATGCAATTCCAAGCTGATTCTAGCAGTGGCCCAGCTGTCGTCACCATTACTGCTGTTGAAGGCGATGATATCACTATTGATGGCAACCACCCTTTAGCGGGTGAACAGCTTACATTTGACGTTGAAGTAATGGAGATTCGTCCTGCCACTGAAACTGAAATAGAGCACGGCCATATTCATGGCGCGGGCTGTTCGCACGATTAATTAGTTCTGCAAATAAAGTGAGTAATGAGGTTTTGACGCACTACCATTAAGGTAGTTATAAGCAATAAGTTATACTATAGGCTGGGTTAGCTTATCTAAGCGTAGCGCAGATAACGTAACCCAGAGTTTTGAGAATAAGGCACCTGGAAACACACATCATCCATCTTTACTAGTTTTTTTGTCCGTCATCAGTACTGTAGCAACAGTTACGTAGCCTGCTATGCGCCTATTGCTACAGCACTGATGACAAACAAAAATCCTGCCCAAATATTGGATGCTTATTTATTTCCAAGTTCCTAAGCTAAGGTGCTGGGTTACGCTTTTATTGATCCGCAAAAAAATCTAACCCAGCCTACTTTGTAACATATTGTTATTTAAAATAATAATCTTAACTTAATGGCAGTGAAGCCTTGCCTTTTAGGCATCATTAGCATATGTATTGATGAATATGCAACATAGCACTGCTCACCTGCCACAAACACAAACACAATCCACCCATCCTACATGATAGATAATCTACAATCAGGTATTCGCATTACAGTACGTGCTGTTATCGTCAAAAATGGCCAAGTACTCTTAATAAAAAAAGACAGCCCAGCCGAGGGTGTGCGCTATACTTTGCCTGGCGGTGCATTAGAATCTGGCGAGACCTTACACCAAGCTGTTATACGTGAATGCATTGAAGAAATCGACACTGCTGTAGCGGCTTATGATGTAATACATATTGCTGACTTTTTTATCCCTAAGCTTCAACCACAACCCTATACACGCCATCAGCTTGAAGTCCTTATTCAATGCCAAGTACCAGATGACTATATTCCTTGCTGCGGCCCTGATCCAGACAAACACCAAGTCGATGTTGTCTGGCTGGATTTAAATGCCTTAGAAAAACACACTATTTCACCTAATTTTTTTGGTGAGTTATTACTTAAGTTAAATTCAAAACAACATCAAGTTTATGTTGGGTCAGTTACTTAAAGCACTAGAGACATTCCACCCAGATGTGTCATTGCCAAGAAGATAAATATTTATACTTTTTTTGTAGGCTGGGCTAGATTAGCAAGCGCAGCGCGGCTAACGTAACCCAGCATTTACACATACACTAAGGGAGCTGGAAATAAATAATCGTCCGATATTGGGTAGGATTTTTGTTTGTCTTTGGTGGTGTCGTAACGGGCGCGTAGCAAGCTACGTAACTGTTACGACACCGCTAAAGACGGACAAAAAGACCAACAAGATTGGATGATTATTTTTTTCCATCTCCCTAAGCTTTGCTGGGTTACGTTTTTATTGCTACGCAAAAAAAATCTAACCCAGCCTACAATATATAGGCGACCCTAGCTAATCCCCAGGCTATCCCACATCTCATCTACTTTTTTGACTACATCCTCTGACATACTGATAGTACGACCCCATTCACGATTGGTTTCTCCTGGCCATTTATTAGTAGCATCAAAACCGACTTTAGAACCCAGACCTGATACAGGTGAAGCAAAGTCTAAATAATCAATTGGGGTGTTTTCCAAGATTGTTAAATCCCGCGCTGGATCCATGCGCGTGGTAATCGCCCAAATGACTTCTTGCCAATTATGCACATCGATATCATCATCCACTACTATCACAAATTTGGTGTACATAAACTGACGCAAATATGACCAAGTTCCCAGCATCACACGTTTGGCATGCCCTGCATATTGCTTCTTCATACTGATAACTGCCATGCGATAGGAGCAGCCTTCTGGCGGTAAATAAAAGTCGGTAATTTCAGGAAATTGCTTTTGCAAAATGGGGACAAATACTTCATTTAAAGCGACACCCAATATTGCGGGCTCATCAGGTGGCTTGCCTGTATAGGTACTGTGATAAATAGGGGCTTGCCGTTGGGTAATCCGCTCAATGGTAAACACTGGAAATTCGCCTACTTCATTATAATAACCAGTATGATCACCAAACGGTCCTTCAGGAGCCATCTCATCAGGATAGATAAAACCTTCTAAAACAATTTCCGCACTAGCGGGTACTTGCAAATCATTGGTCATGGATTTGGCGACTTCTGTTTTAGAGCCACGCAACAAACCTGCAAAGGCATATTCTGACAAGGTATCCGGCACGGGCGTAACCGCAGCCAATATAGTGGCAGGATCAGCCCCTAAGGCAACTGATACTGGGTAGGGCTTGCCAGGATTGACTTCTTGCCACTCTCTGAAATCTAAAGCACCCCCACGATGCGCCAACCAGCGCATAATGACTTTATTTTTAGCAATCACTTGCAAACGATAAATGCCCAAGTTTTGTCTTTCTTTATAAGGCCCTTTGGTAATCACTAACGGCCAGGTAATCAACGGCCCCGCATCATCAGGCCAACAAGTTTGAATAGGGTATTCGCTTAAATCAATTTCATCACCAACACGAATGAGTTCCTGGCAAGGCGGGTTTTTGACAAGTTTAGGTGCCATATGCAATACATTTTTAAACACCGGAATTTTTTCTATAGCATCCTTCATTCCCTTCGGTGGCTCCGGCTCTTTTAATTGCGCGAGTAACTCACCAACCCCCCGTAAAGCCTTGACTGAATCAGCACCCATCCCCATTGCCACTCTATCAGGGGTGCCAAATAAATTGGCGAGCACGGGAATATTATGGCCTTTCGGGTTTTCAAATAAGATAGCAGGGCCGCCCTGCTTTAAAGTACGATCACAAATTTCCGTCATTTCTAGGACAGGATCAACTTCTTGGCTAATGCGTATCAATTCACCTTTTTTTTCTAACTGGGCAATAAAATCTCTTAAATCTTTATATTTCATGCAGCTATTCCATTATGTCTTAGTAAAGCGTCAATATTAGGTTCACGACCACGAAATTTAACAAATAATTCCATCGCATCCGCACTACCCCCTGTTTCCAGAATATTTGTTAAAAAAGCTAAGCCAGTTGCTTGGTCAAAAATACCTTTTTCTTCAAATAAAGAAAAAGCATCACTCGATAATACTTCTGCCCATTTATAGCTGTAATAACCCGCCGCATAACCGCCTGCAAAAATATGCGAAAAGCTATGTGCAAAGCGATTAAATTCAGGAGGAATCATCACCGATACGCGCTCACGAATGGCTGCTAAGACATCATAAATTTTAGCACCTGTTTCAGGTGAATAATCTTGGTGCATTTGAAAATCAAATAAACTAAATTCCAACTGGCGTACCATTAACATACCTGCCTGAAAATTCTTCGCTGCCAGCATTTTATTAAACAAAGCCCCTGGTAACGCCTCACCTGTTCGATAATGCCCTGACATCAATGCCAATGCTTCTTGCTCCCAACACCAGTTTTCCATAAACTGACTCGGCAATTCAACAGCGTCCCATTCCACGCCATTAATACCCGAAACACCTAAGAAATCAACCTTAGTCAACATATGCTGTAAGCCATGCCCAAACTCATGAAATAAAGTCAGCACTTCATCATGGGTGAGTAAGGCAGGATCATTGCCAGTTGGCGGGGTAAAATTACACGTTAAATAAGCCACTGGAATTTGCACGCCATCGGCCAGCTTTTTACGGCCAACACAGTCATCCATCCAAGCACCACCCCGCTTTTTAGGGCGTGCAAATAGGTCGATATAAAACTTGCCGCGTAAAACACCCTCTTTATCGGTAATTTGGAAAAAGCGTACATCTTCATGCCAGCAATCAACATTATCAACTTCAGCAATTTGCAAGCCATACAACTTTTCTACGACGGCAAATAAACCAGACAATACTTTAGGTGCAGGGAAATATTGGCGCACTTCTTCTTGAGATAAATCATAAGCATGCTGACGCATTTTTTCTGAATAATAACCCATATCCCATGGAAATAATTTTTGCACACCATGCTGTTCTTTAGCAAATGCCGTTAACTCTATTAAATCTTGCTGCGCTTGCGGCAATGATTTTTCTGCCAACTCTTCCAAAAAGTCGGTCACTTGTTTCGGTGAATCAGCCATTTTAGTAGCTAAAGATAATTCTGCATAATTATCAAAGCCCAATAACAATGCTTTTTCATGACGCAACGCGATCGTTTTTTCCATAATATCGCTATTATCCCATTCAGGCTTACTGCCCTGATCAGAAGCACGCGTAGAAAAAGCTTTATACATATCCGCACGTAATTGCCGATCGTCTGCGTAGGTCATCACGGCGATATAAGAAGGAAATTGCAAGGTCAGCATCCAGCCTTTTTTACCTTCTTGCTCAGCGGTTTGCTTGGCTTGCTGCAAAGCAGATTCAGGCAGCCCCGCTAAATCACTTTTTTTGGACAGCAATTTATGCCAGTCATTCGTCGCATCCAATAGGTTTTCTTCATATTTGCTGGATAATTGCGATAGCTCCAAGCTGATTTCTTTATAACGTGCCTGTTTACCAGTATCTAAATCAACACCCGATAAGCGAAAACTACGCAAAGCATTTTGAATAATTTTTTGCTGTGCAGGCTCAAGTGCTGAATATGTAGAACTTGCCGCTATTGCCTTATAGGCATTACAAAGCCCCGCATGCTGTCCCATTGCAGTTGAATAGGCACTTAACTTAGGCAAGCAAGCATTATAGGCATCACGCAATTCGTCATTATTCACCACTGAATTCATATGACTGACTGGCGACCACGCTTTATTAATTTTATCTTCAGCCGCATCCAGAGGTGCAATCAGGTTTTCCCAAGTGTAGGTGCTATTATCGGCAAGCAGCTGTTCTACTAATGCTTGCGCATCATTTAATAACTGCTCTATAGCAGGCTCTACATGTTCTGGTTTAATTTGTGAAAAAGCAGGTAGTTCGGTGGTACTTAATAAAGGGTTGCTCATGAAAATAAAAAATATCAGTTGGGTTAATCAAAAAGTCATGGTTGTTGGGGTTTGCAAACTCATCAACCTACGAAAGGTGTCTCTTTAGGAGTGAGGGTTTAATAATACCCGAAAGTATGACGTAGGATTTTGGCTGCACAGTCGTGTCAGAAACACAAGCGCATAGCTAGCTACGTAACTGTTTTTCTGGCGCGGCTGTGCAGTCAAAAGACAAGTCAGACTTGGGTATTATTGAATCCTCATTCCTTAGCCTGCTGCAACTTTTATGCAAGAACACTCATTGCGTCTTTAATACGCTGATTGGCTTTTTGCAACACATGCAGGGAAAATTCAGGGGTTAGCTTATCATCTTTAAGTTTTGCATAAGCAGGAATCGAATTGATATATGGCAGCTTATTCGCTTGTTTAGTACCAAAATAACTGTGTAATTTGGCCAACATCACTATATCCACCAAACCAACCTCTTCGCCACTATCATAATGCCAATCTTCAGAATGGTGCGGGATACGCGTTAAAGATTCATCAAAGCCTAAGGTATGCAGCACCAAGGTACCAATAGGCCCACGTAAGTGAGGAATGGCAGCTTCTAACTCAGCTATATCTGGATATTCATCAGGAAACTTTTCTGCAAAATGCAGTAAAGGAATAATACCAATATCACTAACCAAGCCGGCCAATAAAGCATCATCTGGATTGATTCCCCCCATTTCTTCAGCCAAGACAAAACTTAAGCTTTAGTCGGAGCAGCTTCACCTTTATTTGATGAGAAAATATTTGTAAACTAGCTCATAAATTACACCTCAAAAAGATTTATTATTTCAGCCCCCTGCTACTTGGCATCATACAAATATCTGTCATGACTAAGGAACAGCTCTAGGCTATCGAAATATCATACTGCTAACATTAAATTCAATTACATAAAAAAATACTTTGATAAAAAGGACGGCATATAAATATAAGCAATAATTTTTATACAAAAGCGCGCAATGCAGTAGTTACCTTATCCTTTGCATCATGTAAAATAGTCAAAGAATAAACTGGCGATAAGGTTGCATCATCTAATTTACTTGCTGCGGGGATAGATGAAATAACTGGATAATCTTTTCTATCTTTCTGCCCTATTTTACTGTGTAGCTCCGCTAAAACCACAATATCTAATAATGTAATATCATCAGATTGGTGCTGATACCAGTCATTTGCATAATAGGGAATATCTATAATCTCTTTTGGAAAACCCCATTTTTGCAAGACACTGCGCCCAGCGGCACCCTTAATAAAATGCATCGCTTCTTTGAGTTCAACTTCAGTATAAAAATCTTCAGGTAAGTTATCGACAAAACTTAAAAAGGGCACTATGCCAATATCAACAACTAACCCAGCCAGTAAAGCTTCTTCTGGATCTACTTTTTTGGTTTCTTTAGCTAAAACATAACAAAGGCAGGAAATATAAACGCTACGCTTCCATAATTGCGTCATATAATTATTCAGTAACGGTTTTTCACTTTTAAAAATATGCTTTAAACAAATACTGGTGACCAAACTGCGCACTCCAAGTAAACCAATACGATTAACTGCCTCTAAACATGACTTGGCAGGATGTACCGAAACATATAAAGGGCAATTAGCAACTTGTATTAACTTCCCAGAAACTACAGGGTCTAACTGAATAATCGCTACCGCTTCTTGAACCCCAATATCAGACTCCATAGCCCTACGTAACTTCAATGCAGTATCAGGTAAAGAAGGGATTGCTACCTCATCGGCGGCAAAATGCTGCACAAATAATTGTAATAAACGATTATTTTCATATTTAGCAGGAATATTCAATTGTTCAAGTTTCTTTGCCTGGTTCATTTTCATGATATCTTGCGAAACTTCCAATACACTAACTTCCGTGTTTGCTACAGCAGTCGTAGTGTGTACCCGTCCAGCAGAAAGAGCAAAGCGAGATTTGGCATCATCGGTGTTAATGACATACTTCCGCCCTTGCTCATCTACCAAGTCTATTTCACCACGCAATAAAAAGTAAATGCTATCAGCAGGGTTACCTACAGCAAACAAAGTAGTCCCAGCCTTGAAAACCTTAGCCTTACTTTCTAAAGCAAATGCCTCAAGAAATTCAGTATCTAACTGTCTAATAGGAATTAATTTTTTTAACTCCAGAAGAGTAATAGGCTCCTCAGTAACTGCTTCAGTATCGTTCTGGCTGGAACCAACACTTTTTTTGCTGGGTAAGTCATTTTTTTTTGAATTAAAAAGTTTTTTAAATAAGGCCATGTGCCTTTTTCCCTCTAAAAATAGTTATCTGTTAAGTATAACGCTAAAATATTTTTCCAGCGACAAAAGCCAAAATATCCAATAAATTAGTTTCCAAATTGACATCCTCCTGTCTAGCCGTTCTCTGCAAAGTACCCCCTAAGCTATTATCAATATCAGTTCTACGAGACTTTTTGCTCTGTTGTTGCTCATGTTCATGCAATAATTGCCCACCCACTCGCTTCCATTCCATTAAATGCTGCAACTCACCATTATCCAGCCACAGCCCATGGTGACGGCAACTATCAATAATAACCCCACTCTTTCTTGCAAAATTAGTACGCCGCATAAACGCCTGACAAACAGGACACTTAATATACTTAACAACCTGCTTTGTTTGATAATAATCAGAGTTAATATTATTCAAATATGCGTGATTGATACTCCCCACTTCAGTCACTGAATAATCCAATAAAGACTCCAACTCACCTAAATCAAAAAACAAACCAAAACAGGTTTTACAGCGCTCCACCAATAAAGGCTGCTCTAGCTGCAACGAAATGGTTTCTAATGCTATTGCACAATGCGGGCAGGTACGCTCTGAAGCAACACTGTGCACACTATAATCATGTTGGACATGTCCATGCAAATCCATATCGTTACGCACACCACAATAGCGACAGTGGTTAGAATTCACCATTAAAGGTGCCGAACAACTACTGCACCTTGCCATTACAAAGTATCCAAAATTTCTTTTTTCTTAGCCGCATACTCTGCTTCAGAAATTAATTCTGCCTGAAACATTTTCTTTAACTGTGCTAATTTTTGCATCGGGTCTTCACTGACTACTTCTTTTGGGGAGCCAAAACCTGCACTCATGGTATTAGCCATAGACTGCCCCATGCCCATACCAGCCCCTAGTCCCATTCCTAAACCCGCCCCGCCACCTTCATTTCTGGCAGCTTCACGCATTGCTTCTAATTGCTGCATGCTCGCATAATCTAGACCCACGGCTTTCGCAGCATGTGCCTCAGCCGTTAAATCAGCAATCCTATTAATGCGCTTTAAAGTACTCGCATCAAAATTAGTACCTTCTATACGAAAATCAGTAATGGCAAAGCCCAGTTTCAAGAACTCTTCTTGGAGCTTATCATCCATTCCTTGGGCAATTTCTTCACGATTAGCATCAATTTCAGCGTAAGAAAAACGACTTTCTGCCAAAAAATCTGTTAACGGGTGTAGCAAACGATTTGACATGATTTTTCGAAAATCATCGACATAAAAATCATTTTCACCGCCAACAACATCAACAAAGAAAGATTTAGCATCCACAATGCGATAACTATAATTACCATAGGCTTGCAAGCCCACAGGAAATTTATATTTTGGGTCTTCATACTTAGGGAGATGGAAAAAAATAATCATCCAATCTTGTTGGTCTTTTTGTCCGTCTTTAGCGGTGTCGTAACAGTTACGTAGCTTGCTACGCGCCCGTTACGACACCACCAAAGACAAACAAAAATCCTACCCAATATCGGACGATTATTTATTTCCAGCTCCCTTAATGGGCGAGCTAGTTCCCCACTTCTGGTCCAGTATTTTAGTTCTTTTAAAAAAATACAGTTGTGCTTTATGCTCATTTTCAAAAAACTGCATAAACTTGGAAACTGTGGTCCAAAAAGGAATATTATCTGTTTCCAAATTAAGTAAGCACTCTTTTTCCAGTACAGCCTTAATCTTACCTTGATAAACAAAAATACAACCTTGGCCAGGCCCCACAATAAGCTTTGAAGCATTTTTCAATTCATCGCCATTACCGCGCCATTGCTGAAACAAAACATCTGTACCGGGTGATTCCCACTGAATAACTGATCGTAACTGCCGTTTAACGCCATCAAAAAGTGCCATAACAACTCCATGCAAAATTTATACTTTCAATAATAGTCCAAAAGCCAAAGCTAGTGTACAAATAGCCTTAGCTCTTTATATTTATAGCTGAATAATAGCCAAATTAACAGTATCATTGCCATTTATAGAAAACGTAAGGATTTTTGATGACACTGCGAACATTTAACAATAGCCACCCCAAAATAGGCAATGCAAGCTATATTGATGCAAGTGCAGTCATAATTGGCGATGTTACCCTAGCTGACCATGTTTCAGTCTGGCCTATGGCTGTCATTCGAGGCGATGTTGCTGGTATCGAGATTGGCGAACAAAGCAATATTCAGGATGGCTCCGTTTTGCATGTCTCGCATGCAGGAAAATTTAGCCCGAAAAGTGTGCCCTTAAAAATAGGCAAAGGAGTGACTGTCGGCCACAGGGCTGTAGTACACGCCTGTACAGTTGGAGATTACTGCTTAATTGGTATTGGCGCAATTATCATGGATAACGCAGTATTAGAAGATTATGTCATGCTAGGAGCAGGGGCATTAGTACCACCCGGCAAGGTTTTACAAAGTGGTTATCTTTATATCGGCTCACCAGCAAAGCAAGCGCGCCCTTTAACTGAAGCAGAAAAAGAATTTTTAGAGTATTCAGCACAAAATTATGCCAAATTAAAAGATGAATATTTAGCTGAGAATGCTATGGGCTGAGTTGTTATAAGTACCCAAGCATAATTAATTTAAGTTATTTCGTGCATGCCCCTTAAATACTCGTAGGTGCAGATTTATCTGCACATTGCGGCTAAAGGCACACCTACAAAAGTATTAAGGAACAAGAATTATGTATCAATACTACTTTTCTAGCATTGCCAATTTACCTGGCTTACCATCCCACTCTTCAGCATCTGGCAATGCGTCGGTAACATCGGTAATAACAGCCCAGCTTTGCGACAATTCTGCATTAAGTTCAATAAATTGCTCTTGCCCTTCTGGCAATTCATCTTCAGAAAAAATTGCTTCAGCAGGGCACTCAGGCTCACACAAAGTACAATCAATACATTCATCAGGATCGATAACCAAAAAGTTTGGGCCTTCATGAAAACAATCTACAGGGCATACATCAACGCAATCTGTAAATTTACATTTAATGCAATTTTCTGTAACGACAAAAGTCATACTAAATACCTAATTTTATATGTTTATTAAAATATATTTGTCATATGTATGCCTTAAGTACCCAAGCATAATTAATTTGACTACAATACGCAGGATTTTTTTCATCTTCAAGGCGCATAGCTGGCTACGCAACTATTTATGCAACACCGAAAATGGAAAATAAAGACCAGTAAAATGTTAAAGTAATTATACTTGGGTACTGCCGCAACGCATAACAAATACTAACTAATGGATAAATCCGAGTCAGCGAAATATTGGCCTTTTCCTAAAGCCAACTTATACAAATGGAGATTTTTCCGCACTCACTCATATCTAACCGAGTATTTTATCAGAAAGAGCAGCATAAATGCATCCTATTGTCACTTACCTTTTACCACAAAAATCTAATGGATAGGCATAAAATAAATTTATGCCACTGCTAATTTAACCCCCATGGCAAATAACAATAAAGCAATAGTCACCCGCAACCAATTATCTGGAATATGCCTACCCACCAAACTTCCCAAATAAATTGCAGGTATACCGCCCAGCAACAAACCAATCAGCAAATCAAAATCAACTGCACCAAAATGCAGATGTCCCATGCCAGCAATAGCGGTTAAAGGCACCGCATGGGCAATATCAGTCCCAACAATTGCAATCGGCTTTTTATGGGGGTACAGCAAAAATAAAATAGCTGAGCCAATAGCGCCTGCCCCTACTGAAGAAATAGTCACCAATACCCCCAATGCAACGCCAGATAACACCGTGATATGAGGACGAAATCTTTTTACGAAGGTCACGAAAGCTGATTCACCATGCCGATGACTGACATAAGAAAGCAAACGACCTTTAATGAGCACAATAATAGAAGTCAGCACCAACATAACACTTAAAGTCAGCATCATTAAACGATCTGAATTAAGGCCTGCTGATTTTAACTGCTCCAGTAAGAGTACGGTAATGATTGAGCTTGGCACACTACCCATCCCTAATAAACCGACAATTTTCCAATCAACCGTTTTATGCCGATGATGAAAAAAAACACCACTACATTTCGTTAATGCAGCATATAGCAAGTCAGTACCCACAGCAATGGCTGGCGAAATACCAAAGCCCAGCACTAATATTGGGGTCATTAAAGAACCACCACCAACACCTGTCAACCCAATGACAAAGCCAACTAAACTGCC
>CAZXJK010000038.1:9696-15543 GCA_964640895.1 uncultured Methylomonas sp. | reverse complement strand
GGCTGAATTATATTTCAAAGCTTGCAGCACCTTTTGGAGGAGGATCCTGTCCCCTACCCCCTAGCCTTTGATGCTAAAATTTCCCTCCCTAATCTTTTAGTGTGTTGCTTCAGAAAACACGATGATGGACAGGTATTCCTAAGATACAAAATAATTTCCAAGTAGCATCTCTTTACGTAATTAGGTACGATTGTAGCCATAACCCACACGCAATTACTCTAAGGTCATCATCATGCAACTATTGTTTAAAGGCCATTTATTAGTAGGGCTACTCATTCTAATGGTCGGCTGTACCAGTTATCAAACGAAAGACTTCCAATCGTTATATGGAGATTCTAAACCTAGCCCTCGCCAAATAGATAAGGTTGCAGCTGGCAATGTTTCTTATATTAATGATGTAAAGCCCATTATTGATGCGCGCTGTGTTGCTTGCCATGCCTGTTATGATGCGCCTTGCCAGTTGAAACTCAGCTCATTTGAGGGGCTGGAGCGCGGCGCTAGTAAAGATGCTGTTTATCAGGGAGGGCGTTTGACGGCAGCCTCACCTACCCGTTTATTTATTGATGCGCGTAGCACTCAGGAGTGGCGTACCAAACAATTTTTTCCTATTATAAATGAACGCCATGAGTCTGCTGTGGCAGGGATTGATAATTCAATTTTGGCGCAGTTATTATTACAAAAGCGTCGCCACCCCCAACCTGCAACGGGAAAATTAGTGGGGAAATATAATTTTGATTTAGATGATACCTATCAATGTCCAAGCATTGCTGAACAGGCTAAATTTGCTAGTAAACATCCTCAGTGGGGAATGCCTTATGGGATGCCAGGCTTATCACTAACTCAAGAAGATACGTTGTTAAAATGGTTAGAGCAAGGGGCAAAAAATGATCAGCATTTGCAGTTATCCTTAGCCGCTAAGCAAGAGATCATAAAATGGGAGCTATTTTTTAATCGCAACTCTCTAAAACAACAATTGGTATCGCGCTATATTTATGAGCATTTATTTATTGGCCATATTCATTTCAAAGGTCACGCCGATAATGAGTTTTATAAATTAGTACGCTCAAAAACACCTATCGGCCAAGCTATTGAGGAAATTAAATCTGTTAGACCATATGATGACCCACAAGTTGCTAAGTTTTATTATCGCTTACGCCCCATCGTCAGCACCATAGTTGATAAGACGCACTTTGTTTATGAGTTAGGTGAAAAACGCAGGCTGCGTTATCAGCAGTTATTTTTTTCCAATAAATTCCGAGTCACGCAGCTGCCTTCTTATCAGCCTAAAGCGGGTGCTAATCCTTTTAAAACCTTTGTAGCAATCCCCAATATTATTAAGTACCAATTCTTGCTAGATGATGCACAGTACTTTGTCTCAGGATTTATTAAAGGCCCGGTTTGTCGAGGTCAATTGGCATTAAATGTTATCCAAGAGCATTTTTGGGTATTATTCTTAAATCCAAAACACCAATATCAGGCTGCCATAAAACACAGTTTGGCAAAATATAATGATATTTTATATTTGCCCGCAAAAGAAGGTGATCAAATTGGTTTAATGGGCTGGAGAGCATACAACAAGTTAGGTAAAGAGTATTTGTATAAAAAAGCTGACTTTATCAGAGAAATCATTCAGCCTAGAGGCGGATTATCATTAAATAATATCTGGAATGGTGATAGCTGGAATCAAAATGCAGCACTGACTGTATTTCGTCATTATGATAGCGCTACAGTAGAGCAGGGTTTAATTGGGACTTTGCCGAAAACGGCTTGGGTTTTAGATTATCCCCTTTTTGAAAGGATTCATTATCTATTGGTTGCTGATTTTAATGTGTTTGGCTCAGCGGCACATCAGTTAGCTTCACGTACTTATATGGATTTTTTACGCCGTGATGGTGAGAATAATTTACTGCGATTTTTACCTGCTGCTGCTCGCGAAGATATTTATAATACTTGGTACCAAGGTATGGTAGATGGGCGTATGGATCCAGTTTTATTAAATTTAGATTTTGTCAGCAAAATGCAATTTAGTAGCCAAAATTATTATGCTGATTTCTTTCGGCAGGTAAAACCGCATTTAGGCAAAGCACTTAAGAAGGATCGCTGGACTAGGAGAGTATGTGCGCAAGAAGCTTGTGCGCAAACAAGTATTGCACGCGTTGATAAGTTGCTACAGCAGTTAGATGGCTTAACAGGTATTGAAAATGCAGCCATTCCAGAGATAGCATTTTTGCGTGTCAATATGGCCGATGGTCAAGATCGTGCCTATACATTACTGCATAATAAAGCCTTAACGAATGTTGCCTATATTTTTGCAGAAAGTTATCGCCGCACTCCAGCTCAAGATACGCTTACCGTAGTGCCGGGATTTATTGGCAGTTATCCTAATTTTTTCTTTGCAGTTGCTGAGCAAGATTTAGAGCAGTTTATTGCTACCTTTAAAAGTGCACAAACAGCAAAGAGTAAAACTAATTTTTATGCGCGTTATGGTATTCGGCGCACCAACCCGCAGATATGGCCTATTTTAGACTGGTTTAATGCAGAACATAAAAAATCGCGCGGTTTAAATGCAGGTTTGTTCGATATGAATCGTTATCATAATTTATAGGAAATAAGCCAGGTAGGGTGGGAAATTTTATTTACCCACCACATTTATCGACTAAGGGAAATGATTAATCATAAAGCCAAAGTTGAGTTTTTCATTTTTTTATCCTGAATAATGTATGCCATCACTGATGCTCGTTTTTAGGTGGCGCTTTTTTAAGATTAGCGGTATAACAAGTTTATGGCATTGTTCGCAGTGCCCTTTGCTAATAGCTTAATTGACCGAACATTTTAGCATAGGAACTAGAATGTAATCTTTATGTGGCCTGTATTCCGCAAGCTCCATACAGGTCATATGAGAGTATAGATCTTCGGATATTATTAACCTCATATTCCTAATCGTCAGTTTTACTCAGGTACTCCCGTTAATTATGCACTTAAACTTCACAAAAATTTTTCCGCTACTCTTGATCCTATTTATTGGTATAACTACTTTTTCAGCCTATGCAGAAGAGCCAGCTCCTGCAACAGAGCAAAGCAAGGAAGATCCAAATGTAGCACTCCTTGCTGAAAGTAAAATAATTTTAGCCAATATAAAACAGCTGACCCAGCAGGCTACGGAAATGAAAGAAATGGTTGCAGAAATTCCTGATTTTGACCAGCTGTTATTTATAACATTACTTATTGGTATTGAAAGTGATATTTATGTGGAATTGGATCGCTTAATTGCAATTGCGCAAAAATTGGATCAAGCAACGATAGAAGCGGCACTATTAAAAAAAGAATTACAACGATTTTTAGTGCAACAAGAGGGCGTTTTACGCAAGGAAATTCATAAGCTAAAAAAACTTGGCCCTAAATTAAGCAAACAAACTGAAAGGGGGAGTTCAGCAAGCTTTTCTATTGAAAGAGCGAGGCAGATAATCTTTGATTTGCTACTGGAATGGCAAAAAAATATTGATCGACAAAAATTACTGGAGATGGATGTTGCTGCCAGTGTAGGTGAGTTAAGTAAAATTGTTCAGTTTGTGGCTATTGCGCAAATAGGTCGTATCCAACTTAGCCTTGATGCCATTGCCAAGTTAAATATAACGATGCATGATGCAGCATCCGATTTGCAGCTGCAAATCACTAAGCAACTGCATAAAGAGGAATTACGGAAAGCTCAGGCCGCAGCAAACCTAGAAAAAATGCTCGGTATTATGACCAGTTTGGAAATGGATACTACCAAGTTTGGCCAGGCTCTAGTGATGGCAACAGGCAAAATATTACATGCCGATGTAGAAACCAAAGCCGTGATTGGCTTGTTTAAAAAGTTACTAGGTCAAGCCGTACTCTGGCTACAAGAAAATTTATCATTTATCATTTTTCGAATTCTTTCTTTTGTATTGCTTATTTTTGCATTCAAGATTCTCGCCTCTTTAGTGAGAAGACTAGTAAATAAGGCAACGGCGAGCAGCCAATTTGAGACATCGCAATTATTAAAAGACTTCCTTGGTTCCATTGCGCATAAAATAGTCATGATCATCGGCCTTATGGTTGCCTTATCACAATTAGGTATTGAGATAGCACCATTATTGGCGGGAATGGGAATTATGGGGTTTGTGATTGGTTTTGCGCTACAGGATACCTTATCCAATTTTGCCTCCGGCTTGATGATTTTGATTTACCGACCGTTCGATATTGGCAACTTTGTTGATGTTGCAGGGATTAGTGGTGAAGTAAAACAAATGAATTTGGTATCAACGACTATTTTAACCGTTGATCGTAAGCGTATGATTATTCCTAACAGTAAAATATGGGGCGATATTATCACTAATGTCACCGCAGAAAGTGTGCGCCGAGTTGATTTTGTTTTTGGTATTGGCTATGGGGATAGCATTAGTGCTGCCGAAGAAATTTTACGGGATATTGTTACTCAGCATGAACTTATATTAAATACTCCGGAGGCGGTTATTAAGGTACATACTTTAGGCGAATCATCTGTTGATTTTGTGGTGCGCCCTTGGGTAAAAAGTATAGATTATTGGGAGGTTTATTGGGATATTACGCGTCAAGTAAAAGAGCGCTTTGATGCGGGCGGTATTTCAATTCCTTATCCACAGCGTGATGTGCATGTTAAACATGAGAATAAGGATGTCGGGCTTTAATCTATTTGCGCAAATGCTTCTATCAGTACGCTTTTTCAGATATTATTAAATATTCGTTCCTGTCAATATTTTTAAGCCACTTTTTAATGTCCAAACTCAACCCCCAACAACAAACTGCTGTCAAAACGATAGATTGTCCTTTGCTCGTATTGGCAGGTGCGGGCAGTGGTAAAACACGCGTCATTACCGAAAAAATTGCTTACCTAGTCAAACAAGGTTTGCCTGCAAGACATATTGCCGCTTTAACCTTTACTAATAAAGCGGCACGGGAAATGAAAGAACGGGTTGCCAAATTGCTAGATGATAAAGAATTACGAGGACTACGGGTATCCACTTTTCATTCTTTAGGCTTAGATATTTTACGCAAAGAGCATAAAACCTTACAGTACAAATCATGTATTTCCTTATTTGATGAGCAAGATAAAATTACCTTGCTCAAAAATTTGATTACCCATAGTAATGCCAATTATGATATTGATGCGGTCAATATTTATTCAGGACAAATAGGGCAATGGAAAAATGCATTTATTACCCCCGCACAAGCTTTGCAGCAAGTTGATACCAGTGACCAAGAAAGTGCAATACTGTACGAAGACTATACACGCAGTCTAAAAGCCTATAATGCCGTTGATTTTGATGACTTAATTTTATTGCCCGTATTATTATTGCAACAAAACCCTGACATATTAGAAAAATGGCAAAACAAGATTCGCTACCTGTTGGTGGATGAATATCAAGATACCAATATTACTCAGTACCAATTGGTAAAACTACTGGTGGGTAAACTGGGCAAATTCACAGTAGTAGGCGATGATGACCAGTCTATCTATGCATGGCGTGGCGCGCAGCCAGAAAACTTGATGCAATTGCAAAAAGATTATGCGCGTCTGAAAGTGATCAAGTTGGAACAAAACTATCGCTCTTATGGGCGCATTTTAAAAGTTGCCAACCAATTAATTGCCAACAATCCACATACCTTTGAAAAGAAATTATGGAGCGATATGATGTTTGGCGAGCCGTTACGCGTCCTCTCTCATAAAAATGATTTAGAAGAAGCCAAACAAGTGGTTTCTGAAATCGTACACCATAAATTCAAAACAGGTGCGGGCTATGGTGATTACGCTATTCTGTATCGTGGTAATCATCAATCACGTTT
>CAZXJK010000038.1:3394-9596 GCA_964640895.1 uncultured Methylomonas sp. | reverse complement strand
GCCGCCATGCAAACAGGCGATACCTTTGCCGAAATGGACAGCTTTATTCAGCAAATAAACTATCCGCAATGGGTGCAAGAAAATAGCAATACCCAAAAAGCCGCTGAACGTAAAATGAAAAATATAGCAGAATTAACGGAATGGTTGCAGCGCATTGCCAAAAGTGACGGTGAAGAAGACAAGGGGCTGGATGAAATTGTCGCCAAAATTCAGTTAATGGATATATTGGATCGCAATCAAGACGAGCAAGCGGATGATCAAGTTAGCTTAATGACCTTACATGCCGCCAAAGGGCTAGAATTTCCGCATGTATTCTTAATCGGTATCGAAGAAGATATTTTGCCACACCAGAACAGTATTGAAACAGGCAATATTGAAGAAGAGCGGCGACTTGCCTATGTAGGCATTACCCGTGCTCAGTATACCTGTACCTTTAGTTACTGTACCCATCGTAAACGTTATGGTGATGTTAGCGAAACTGAACCCAGTCGATTTTTAGCGGAACTCCCTGAAGAAGACTTGGAATGGGCCAGTAAAAAACCAGTTGATAAAGCAGAGCAAAAGGCTCGTGGTAAGGCAAACCTAGCACATTTAAAATCCATGCTATCGTAAAGTATAAGGATAGGTTAAAATATTCAAATCAAATACGCGCCCGTAGCTCAGCTGGATAGAGTACCGCCCTCCGAAGGCGGTGGTCGGACGTTCGAATCGTCTCGGGCGCGCCATTTTGATTTTTACCTCCAAACAAGTTTTTGCTTTGTTGCAGGGGCTGGCATTATGTTAATTAAGGTGTGCGGTCTTTCTTGTACTCTTGACTAATAGATAACGGTCAGTTGGTGGCGGTAAAAATTTAAAATATTCATCACAATTTTTAGCAGCATCATTTTTGCATGTACTAAAAATTCTCTAATGCCGACTATATTAGCTACTTAATATTATGCACTGCACTGCATGGCATCACATAATAAATCAGCTCCTATACCTTTTCCTTGCCAATCAATATCTGTAGGAATAGTAGAGGCATGATAGTCATTTTTATGTACTCTGAGCACCTTCATAAGCGACGTTGCTTACTCTAACGTGTATAACTAATAATTTTATCGCTTGCAATATCCACACCAGTGCTCGACAAAGTTACATTAGTGCGTCCAGTGCCATTTGAAAAGCTTTCCTCTGTTCGACATCCATGCAAAATAACGGCGCTCAGCTAATGCTTCATCTTAATTACTTGGAAGAAAAAATGAGCATACTATGTAAAACAAATCTCATTGCCATCATTTTTTGGGGCATGAATAGCTGGGCGCAGGCAACAGATATCTCTAGAGAGCGAGATTATGCTGCTGACTTGGCAGCAACGCCCACTTTTGGTGAAATTCTACGCTTAGGTGAGGGCAATGCTCAGTTTCTGGCCATTTATGCGAAAACTGAACGAGTAAAAAACCGTGGCACTGTTATTTTATTGCATGAAATAGGTAGTCACCCAGATAAAGACCCTATCATTTATCACTTAAGACGACAATTGCCTGAATATAATTGGGCAACTTTGGCTTTGCAAATGCCTGTGCGTGAAGCGGGGGCTGCAACTGCCGACTATTACCCTTTATTTAAAGATGCGCAAGCTCGGATTTTAGAAGCCGTTCGTTATTTGGCATTAAATGGCGTGGGAACCATTATTATTTTAGGGCATGGTTTTGGTGGGCAGATGGCTGTTTATACGCAAGCTAGTGCACCGATGCATGAAATAAAAGCACTGGTCACGATTGGCCTTAATGTGCCTGATACAGATATGGCTAATGCGCAAATACTTAAATTTATTAGTCAGTTAACAACGCCACTTTTTGACATTTATAGTACTTGGGATAGTAGTGAAGTGATTAGTAGCGCGCGCGATAAACGCATTGCTGCACGTAACAATAGCAACTACCGCCAATTTAAACTTGAACAGCATATTCCCTACGCCAGTGATCCTGAACCACTGGTTAAGCGTATTGATAGTTGGTTGACCCGAGTAACCCGCAAAAGGTGAGCATCAAAAAATACTGCAATATGCATTGCCAGCGTATATACTTCAACGGATACGCTTTCTTTTTATACCGATGCACAGGACTCTAAATGAATATTCATGAATTCCAGGCCAAGCAACTTTTTAGAGATTTCCAGATACCTGTCCCGGACAGTATCGTGGCTGACTCTGCTGCCAGCGCAATATCAGCGGCACAAAAATTAGCAGGTTCAAGTTGGGCAATTAAGGCACAAGTGCATGCTGGGGGGCGTGGTAAGGTTGGTGGTGTAAAAATTGCTGCATCAGTTGAAGAGGCCGGTACTTTCACAGAGCAGATGTTGGGGCAGCGTTTAGTGACTAAGCAAACAGGGGCACAAGGATTGCCCATTAATTCGGTATTGGTAGAAAAAACCGATTCGATCAAGCGTGAATTTTATTTAAGTTTATTAATTGATCGGCACAGTGAAAAACTTTGTTTTATTGCTTCAGCTGCAGGTGGCATGAATATTGAAGCAGTTGCCGCAGAAAGCCCTGAAAAAATTATTAGCATCATGGTGCACCCGGCTGCAGGGTTACAGGCTTATCAATGTCGGCAAATTGCTTTTGCATTAGACTTGCAAGGTGAGCAGGTAAAAGCCCTATTTCAGATTATGGCTAATATGCTACGACTGTTTGTTGAAAAAGATGCTAGTCAAATTGAAATCAACCCTTTAGTGGAAACTGACTCAGGTGCATTAGTGGCATTGGATGCCAAAATTAATTTTGATGATAATGCATTAGCCTTGCATAAAGATATTGGTGGCTTGCAGGATACCAGTCAAGAAGATGCCAAAGAAAATAAAGCTAAGCAATTTGACCTGAGCTATATCACTTTGGATGGCAATATCGGCTGTATGGTGAATGGTGCTGGCTTAGCGATGGCTACGATGGACTTAGTTAAATTAAAAGGCGGCGAACCTGCCAATTTTCTTGATGTCGGCGGTGGTACCACTACAGAGAAAGTCACCGAAGCCTTTAAGCTGATTGTTTCTGATAGTAATGTCAAAGTGGTGCTAGTGAATATATTTGGTGGTATTGTGCAGTGTGATGTCATTGCGCAAGGTATTTTAACGGCACTGGAACAAGCGCATATTGAATTACCCGTTATTGTGCGTTTAGAAGGCACCCATGCTGAAGAGGGCCGTGCGCTCTTACATAATGTCGCACCTAATATTATTGCGGCGGAAGATTTGGATCATGCCGCCGAACAAGCGGTAGCACTTGCAGGAGGTCAGGCATGAGCATTTTAATTGATCAAGATACAACGCTAATTTGCCAAGGGCTAACGGGCAAACAAGCCACTTTTCATGCGCAGCATGCGTTGGCTTATGGTACGAAACTTTTAGGGGGTGTGACCCCTGGACGTGGCGGTAGTGAGCATTTAGGTTTGCCGATATTTAATACTGTGCAAGATGCTTATCAAGCAACACAAGCCGATGCTAGTATTATTTATGTGCCGCCTTTTTTTGCTGCCGATGCTATTTTAGAAGCGGTTGCTGCAGGCATTAAATTAATTGTATGTATTACCGAAGGTATTCCGGTTTTGCAGATGTTGCGCGTTAAAGCTGCGATGGCTGATAGTGGCTCTTTATTAATTGGTCCTAATTGCCCAGGCATTATTACTCCAGATGCTTGTAAAATTGGCATTATGCCTGGCAGTATTCATTTACCTGGCTCTATTGGTATTGTTTCACGTTCTGGTACTTTAACTTATGAGGCGGTACATCAAACTACGCAGCAAGGTCTTGGGCAAAGTACTTGTGTCGGGATCGGCGGCGATCCGATTCATGGTATGACTTTTATTGATGTTATCAAGCGTTTCCAAGCTGATGAGCAAACCAAAGGTATTATTATGGTGGGTGAAATTGGTGGTAGTGAAGAGGAAGAAGCGGCTGCTTATATTAAAGAGCATGTTAGCAAACCTGTGGTCGCTTATATCACTGGTTTGACTGCGCCTGCAGGCAAGCGCATGGGCCATGCTGGTGCAATCGTAACAGGTGGTAAAGGCACTGCTGAAAGCAAAGTATCTGCTTTGCAAGCGGCAGGTGTTGAAGTGGTTAGTTCGCCATCAATGATGGGTGTTGCCATGCAGCAGTTAATGGATTAATTATGCGTATTACCTACCCTTATTCGTTATAATCAATCGTTATAGCTTTTACCACAGAATAATTAAACGCTTTATGCAAGAAATTAACTCCTTTAAAAACCAGTTGCTGATTGCAATGCCTAGTTTGCAAGACCCCAGTTTCTTTCATGGGGTTACTTTTGTGTGTCAGCATAATAGCGAAGGCGCTCTCGGGTTAGTGATAAATCACCCAACCGAGATGGTATTAGGGGATATTTTAGAGCAAATGGATATTCCTGTTAGCGATGATAAAATTGCCCAGATCCCTGTTTTTTCAGGGGGGCCTGTACAGCAAGAGCGGGGCTTTGTGTTGCACCATACTTCTGAGCAAGAATGGGAGTCAACTATTCAAGTATCAGACTTACTTTCTTTAACAACGTCCCGTGATATTTTAAAGGCAATTGCCAATAACGAAGGGCCGACTAAATTTTTGGTTGCATTAGGTTATGCGGGCTGGGGTGAAGAGCAGTTGGAAACAGAAATGAAAGCAAATGCATGGCTCAGTACTTATTATGACGATAGCGTGGTATTTGATACACCGATTAGTAAGCGTTGGAATGTGGCAGCTAATAAGATGGGCTTAGATATTAATCTATTATCAACGCAGGCAGGTCATGCTTAAATCAGATCCAGTATTAGCTAATTTAAGTTCTGCAAGCTATTTGGGCTTTGATTTTGGTAATAAGAAAATCGGTACGGCAACAGGGCAATTAGCAACCAAAACAGCAAGTCCATTAGCAACGATTCGTTCAATACAACAAGTGCCTAATTGGCAAAAAATAAGCCAGTTGATTAGTGAGTGGCAGCCTGTTGGTTTGGTTGTTGGTGTGTCACGGCAGGCTGATGGGAGTGATAATCCTATTACGCCGAGGATGTTAAAGTTTTGTCGGCAATTGCAAGGGCGTTACAATCTGCCTGTTTTTCAAGTAGATGAAGCCTTATCTACTTTTGAAGCAAAGCAAATGTTGTATGACGATGTACAGCTTAGCGCGAGTAAGTTATGGGAAGTACAAGACCAACTTGCCGCGCAATTAATACTTCAATCTTGGTTAAATCAACAATAATGACAATTGAGCACCTAAAAATTCCAGTTTTATTTAATCAACTTGAATCTGCGTTGCAGGAAACCATGGCCGAGCGACAAGTAGTCGATCCTATTGTCATTGGTATTCATACGGGGGGTGTTTGGGTGGCTGAGAAAATGCATCAATGGCTTAATATTGCAGAACCTTTGGCGGTTTTGGATATTTCTTTTTATAGGGATGATTTTTCACAGATTGGGGTTAATCCTAAGGTACAGCAGAGTAAGTTGCCCTTAACAGTTGAAGGGCGTGACATTATTTTAATTGATGATGTTTTTTATACAGGGCGCACTATTCGTGCAGCATTAAATGAAATTTTTGATTATGGCCGGCCTAATCAGGTTATTTTGGGCGTACTGATTAAACGTGATGGCCGGCAAGTCCCTATTCGGCCTGACTGTGTTGGTGCTGAAGTGAATTTAGCAGCAGGACAACGTATTAAATTAACAGGCCCCGAGCCATTAGATATCGATATTCAAACGATTGCTAAGGGGGCTTGATGGTTGCTATTGAGAACTTGCAATTAAATGCACAGGGAAAGTTACAGCACTTTTTAAGTATTGAAGGTCTAAAGAAAGAATTATTGACAGAAATTCTAGATATAGCCGAATCTTTTGCAGGTATTACCGCGCAACATGTCAAAAAAGTACCCCTGTTACGTGGTAAGACTATCGTTAATCTGTTTTTTGAAAATAGCACGCGTACCCGTGCAACCTTTGAACTGGCGGCAACTCGGCTTTCTGCGGATATATTAAGTATGAATATTGCCACCTCTGCGACTTCGAAAGGCGAAAGTTTATTGGATACCATTCGTAACCTAGAAGCCATGCAAGTTGATATGTTTGTGGTACGGCATGCCTTAAGTGGCGCGGCACATTTTATTGCGCAACATACTGCACCACATATTAGTGTGATTAATGCTGGTGATGGGCAGCATGAGCACCCCACGCAAGC
>CAZXJK010000038.1:0-3294 GCA_964640895.1 uncultured Methylomonas sp. | reverse complement strand
AATAAAGATGCCATTGTCATGCATCCTGGGCCCATTAATCGCGGTGTAGAAATTGAATCTGCTGTTGCAGATGGGCCGCAGTCGGTCATTTTACAGCAGGTAAGCAATGGTATTGCTGTCAGGATGGCGGTTATGTCGATGGCGATGCAAAGCCATCCAGGAGCGCAATAATGCAGATTGAAATATTAAATGGACGTATTATTGATCCTGCCAGTCAATTTGATCAACAAAGCTCATTGTATATTGCTGAAGGTAAAATTGTCAGCAGAAGTGATGCACCTGATGGTTTTAGCGCAGATATACAAATTGATGCTTTAGGACAAATTGTTTGTCCAGGCTTTGTTGATTTAAGCGCACGCTTACGTGAGCCAGGAGCAACGCATAAAGCCAGTATTCAATCAGAAACACGTGCTGCTGCTAGTGCAGGTTATACCAGCTTATGTGTGCCGCCCGATACCAAGCCTGTTATTGATACGGCTGCGGTGGTTGAGCTAATTAATGATAAAGCGGAGCAGTGTGCTTATGCCAATATTTACCCTATTGCGGCCTTAACACAGGGCTTGGCGGGTAAAGAACTCAGCTCAATGTATAGCTTAAAGCAAGCAGGCTGTATTGCAGTCAGCCATGCGCGGTATGCCATTTTTGACCTATTGGTTTTGCGCCGGGCAATGGAATATGCAGCAACACATGATTTATTATTAATTTACTGCCCACAAGAGCATGCATTGAGTAATCAGGGCTGCGCCCATGAAGGCGCAATGGCGAGCCAATTTGGTTTGCCTGGGATCCCTGCTGCGGCAGAAACCATTGCCTTATTGCAATGTTTGGAGTTAGTGGCGCAAACTAGATGCCGGGTGCATTTTCAGGGGCTAAGTTGTGCTCGTTCGGTTGATTTGATTGCGCAGGCGAAAACGGTAGGGTTACCCATTACTGCTGATGTAGCGATGCATCAATTACATTTAACCGATGATGATATGCTGCCCTACGCAAGTGAATATCACGTACAGCCACCTTTGCGTGGTGTTGAGGATAGAGATGCTTTAGTGGCGGGAGTACAGGCGGGTACGGTTGATTGTATTTGTAGTGATCATCAGCCACATGATATTGATGCTAAGTTAGGTGCTTTTCCAGAAACTGAGCCAGGTATGGCTACTTTAGAAACGGTATTACCCTTAATGTTGCGTCTGGTTAGCCAAGGTGATTTGGACTTGGCACAAGGCATTGCGCGCTTGTCGGCTGAGCCTGCCAAGGTCTTAGCTATTAATGCAGGGCAGTTAGCGGTGGGTGATAATGCTGATGTGTGTGTATTTGATCCTAAGCAAAGTTGGCAAGTTAATAATAGTACATGGCAGAGTCAAGGCTGTAATACGCCTTTTTGGCAAGATGATATGCTGGGCAAAGTCACGCATACTATTCAGATGGGAAAATTGATCTTTAAGGCTTGATTTTGGTCTACTATGGGTTGTTTTGTCGCGTGTTAAAAATAATTAAAAAAGGCTGTAAAATGTGATTGTTTTAGGGATAAATGATAGTAGTCATCATAATACCAGTGCAGCGATTGTAAGGGATGGTGAATTACTGGCAGCAGTAGAAGAAGAGCGCTTGTCGCGTATTAAAATTGATAATGCTTATCCTGAGCAAGCAATACAAGAAGTTTTAGCACTAGCGGGTTTATCTTATGCTGATGTGGATATAGTCGCATTGGCTAATTTGGCGCGCCATGAGCAAACGCCTTATGTGGATGTGTTTTATCAACAAGTATACAATTTAGCCAAGCATGATTTTGCCATTCGCAAATATTATTGGAAACATCAACTTGATCGTTATCTGCGAAGACTGCGTGGCCGCTGTGTAACACGTAATGAAATTCTGGCGCAGCAGCCCAGTTATGCAGTAGAGCACCATTTAGCACATGCAGCTTCTGCCTATTTTCCCTCACCTTTTGCTAAAGAGCGAGTTGCTGTTATTACTTTAGATGGTGCGGGTGACTTTTCGTGGGGCTCAATTTTTTTAGGAGATCAAGGTAAGCTTACCTCTATTGCACGTTACCCATATGTTAATAGTATTGGTTTGCTGTACACTGCGATCACTATTTATTTGGGCTTTAAGCCTAGTAGGCATGAAGGCAAAGTCTTAGGGCTGGCTGCTTATGGCAATCCTGAGCCTTTATTAAGCCGGCTCTTGGCCAACACCAATCAGCAGGATTGGGCGGAATTATTTAATGCAAAATTGGCGCGAATTACTTTAGAATTTCATCGTGAGCTAGGTCAAACTGTGGTGGCTGAGCTATGTCAAGGATTGTCAAAAGAGGATGTGGCGGCAGGTATTCAGGCGTACACAGAGCAGATGATTTGCAATTGGATTCAAATACAAGTCAAAAGTTTAAAGGTCAGCAAGTTGGCTCTAGCAGGTGGCGTTTTTGCTAATGTGAAGTTAAATCAGCAAATTTTAGCATTACCTGAAGTGGATAATATTTATGTGCACCCTAATATGGGTGATGGTGGCTTGGCTACTGGTGCGGCTTTTGAGGTCTATGCGCGCCTAAATGCAGGTTTTGCTCCAGTCTTTAAGGAGCAGGTGTACTTAGGGACTGAAATTAATCGCAACAATGCATTGCAGGCTTTGCAAGCTCGGGGTATAAAGTATTTAGAACCTCAAGATTTGGCGACTGAAGTTGCTAAGTTGCTGGCCGCAGGAAAAGTAGTAGCACGTGCTGACGGTAAAATGGAGTATGGTCCCCGTGCATTAGGTAATCGTAGTGTGATGGCTGCGGCTAATGATAAGAGTATTAATCAATGGCTGAATAATAAGTTTGCGCGTACTGAGTTTATGCCGTTTGCGCCTGTTATCCTTGAAGCTTATGCACATGCGTACTTTCCTGATTGGCAAGCAGCGCATGTAGCCGCACGGTTTATGACGCTTACCTATAAAGCTTCTGCAGAGGCTAAACAGAATATTCCGGCAGCCGTGCATATAGACGGTACGGCTAGGCCGCAAGTGTTACAAAGAGCACAGAACGCAAAGTATTTTGATATTATTTTTGCATATCAGCAACTGACAGGTGTTCCAAGTATCATAAACACCAGTTTTAATATGCATGAAGAGCCTATTGTCAGGACGGCTGATGAAGCGATTAGTGCCTTTATCAGTGCAGATTTAGATGCTTTGATATTAGGGCCATTTTTGGTGTTAAGGAATGCGCATGGAATAAGTTGAGCTAGATGTTCAGGTTAGGCACTTGGAAACAAATAATCATCCATCTTTACTGGTTTTTTTGTCCGTCATCAGTACTGT
>CAZXJK010000037.1:0-15566 GCA_964640895.1 uncultured Methylomonas sp. | reverse complement strand
GGGACTAAAAATCATCACTTCGCTAAGCTCCGTTTCCCTGATTTTCAGCGTATGCATGGCAAGATGTTGAATGTCTATGAGCAAGCAATGGGGTTTATCATGCGTAGCTTGCATCACGTGCAAGGTAATCAGAGTGTCAATTCATTGGGAGAGCTGGAGATTCCGCGGGTGGTGTTTGAGGAGTTGATTACCAACGCTTTAATTCATCGAGATTATTTTGTTTCGGCTACTATTCGCCTATTTATTTTTAAGGATAGAATCGAAATTATCAGTCCGGGGCATTTACCCAATAATCTGACTGTCACTAAAATTAAACTGGGTAATTCTAATATTCGTAATCCAATTTTAGTGTCTTTTGCCAGTCGTATTTTGCCATATCGTGGTTTGGGGAGTGGTATTGTGCGAGCCTTGGCGGCTTATCCAGATATTGAGTTCATTGATGATCGTGATAATAATTTATTTAAGGCTATTATCAAGCGCCCGCCATTCCCAAGTATTTAGTCGACTAATCTTTTTGTGCTAATTATTTTTTAAGCGGTAGGAGGGGCCTTTGGCCGTGACCTGTTAAATTCGCGGCCAAAGGCCCCTCCTACAATCAACTCTAAATTTGCATGTTCGTTTGATAAAAACTACTTACTTCACAATCTCAACCCGAACCTTACTCAGCCCCGCCTTAATCAACCCAATCTTCTCCGCCGCAACATAAGACAAATCAATAATACGTTTCTTACTATAAGGCCCACGATCATTAACAGTGACGATAACTGATTTATTATTTTTAAGGTCGGTTACTTTCACTTTAGTGCCAAATTTCAGGGTTCTATGCGCGGCAGTCATTTTGTTTTTATCATACAGTGCGCCACTTGCTGTTTTTCTGCCATGGTATTTATCCGCATAATAAGACGCGATGCCTTCTTCAGCGGCTATGGACTGAGTTGATATGGCACACAGTGATGCAAAAATTAAATAACTAAAATGACGGGGTAAAATTTTGGACATATTTATTCCTTTATTAATGTTGAGTGGTTGAGTGTGGTGCAACGATGCTATTAGAAAAAATACGCTCAATATCGACTTTATCAAAGTGATATTGTTGACTGCAAAATTCACAGCCTGCGATAATTTCTGCTTGTTCCGTTAATATTTCATCTACCGTATCACGGCCTAGCGATAATAATGTGGTGGCAACTTTTTGTGCCGAGCAGCGACATTTGAAAATGACGGGTTCGGCAGCAAACAGGCGTACTTCTTCTTGGTTGAATAACCGATGAAGTACTTCTTCACAAGGCAGTGTTAATAATTCTGGCTCGGTAATGGTATTGGCCAGTGCTTCAATACGCTGCCAGTCTTCTTCGGCTTGTTCTTTGTTCACGTTATCAGCAGGTAACTCTTGGATTAATAAGCCCGCGGCTTGGTGTTGGTTGGCAAAGATCCACAAGCGTGTTTTTAATTGCTCTGATTGCTCAAAGTAGGTTTCTACTGCGCTGGCAATGCATTCGCCTGTTAACGGAACAATGCCTTGGTAGGGTTCCCCTTTGTCGGGTTCGATAGTTAATACCATACGCCCATTACCTAATAACTCGGTAAAATTATTACCCGCAACTTGGTCATCACAACGTGCCCAGCCACGAATTTCTTTTTGATTGGAGCTTTGTGCTACCAATGATTTTAACGGGCCGTCACCTTGTGCTTGTAAAATTAAATTACCTGCAAATTTAATGGTGGATGACAGTAGCGTGGCTGCGGTGAGGGCTTCACCTAGTTGTTGCATCACTGCTTCAGGATATTGGTGATGTTGCTTTGCCGCTTGCCAGCTATCGGTTAAATTTAACCATTCACCACGGATGGCGAGGCCATTAAAAATGAAGCGGCGTAAAACATCTTTATCTTGCATAGTTTGAATTTGTCGAGGCTGTAAAAAATCTTGGTATTATAACTTTACTTGTGCAGTCAGCCCACTGTTATTCCATTGGATTGGTAACTCAGTATAATAAGCGCAGCAGAATTAAAATACGTAAGAGAACATGACAAAAAAAGCAATTATTTTATTATCGGGTGGCTTGGACTCGGTCACTGTTTTGGCAAAAGCACAGCAACAAGGTTTTGCTGTTTATGCGCTGAGTTTTGATTATGGGCAAAAGCATAATGCTGAACTGAAATCAGCAAAAAAAATAGCACAAAAATATCAAGTGGTAGAACACAAAATTATTAATTTAGGTTTGGGTGCAATCGGTGGTTCTGCATTAACGGATGAGAACATAGAGGTGCCAGTGACACCGCAAGAGGGTATTCCGATAACGTATGTACCCGCTAGAAATACTGTGTTTTTGTCATTTGCATTGGGCTGGGCAGAGGTATTGCAGGCACATGATATTTTTATTGGTGTGAATGCAGTGGATTACTCTGGCTACCCTGATTGTCGTCCTAAATTTATCGAGGCGTTTCAGGCGTTGGCAAATGTGGCGACCAAAGCGGGGGTCGAAGGTCAAGAAATTACTATTCATGCGCCGCTTATTAATATGAGTAAAGGGGATATTATCTTGCAGGGTACTGAGTTAGGTGTTGATTATACGCATACGGTTTCTTGTTATGCGGCTAGCTCTGCAGGTTTGGCTTGTGGGCAATGTGATGCTTGCCGATTACGCAAAGAGGGTTTTGTGCAGGCGGGTATTGCCGATCCAACGCTTTATCAACATACAAAGTAAAAAATAGCGCCGAGGCGGGTGGTATAATATAAAACATTAATTTGTTTGGGGAATGCTAAATGAGCGATCAGTTTTATGTATTAATAGTAGGTGGGGGTATGGTGGGTGCGGCGGTTGCTTGTGCCTTAGGTGATAGTAATCTAAAGGTTGCATTAATTGAGCAAGCAAAGCCTCAGGCATTTTCTGCTGAGCAAGCTCATGATTTGCGTGTGTCAGCCTTAAGTATTGCCTCGCAACAAATCTTGGCAACGGTTGGGGCGTGGGAGGCAGTTATCAATATGCGCAGTTGTCCTTTTAAACGTATGCGTGTTTGGGAAACAGCAGGTGATACCGAGTTTAATAGCGATACGATTGATTATGATGCTTTAGGTTATATTGTGGAAAATCGAGTCACTCAGTTGGCATTATTAGAACGCGCGCAGCAATTCGCTAATATAGAGTTTTTATGTCCTGAAACAATCAAGAAAATTCATTATGCTGGCGGTAAAGGCAGTATTGACTTAGCCAGTGGGCGTACTATTGCTGCAAAAGTCATGGTAGGAGCGGACGGTGGTCAGTCTCGCTTGCGGCAGACTGTGGGCTTAGGCGTGACCAGTTGGGACTATCAGCAGCATGCGATGGTTATTTATGTAGAAACTGACTATGAACAACAGGATATAACTTGGCAACGTTTTGTACCCACTGGCCCACAAGCATTTTTGCCATTAACGGGGAATTATGGCTCTATTGTTTGGTATAACACCCCTGATGAAGTCCATCGTTTAAAAGGCTTGCCTGAAGCTGAGTTGTTGGCCGAGTTGATGGAGACTTTTCCAGAATGTTTGGGCAAAATAAAGTCTGTATTAGGTGTCGCCAGTTTTCCATTAAAACGCCAGCATGCGCAAGAGTATGTTAAACAAGGTGTGGCTTTGGTAGGCGATGCTGCACATATGATTAATCCGCTAGCAGGGCAGGGTGTTAATATTGGCTTGTTAGATGCTGCTATGTTGGCTGAGGTTTTGGTGGAGGCGGATGTTAAAGGCAAAAATATTGCTGACCTGAGTGTGCTAAAGCGTTACGAACGTTTACGGCGTAATGAAAATTTAAAAATGATGACGGTAATGGATGTGTTTTATCGCATTTTTAGTAATAAAGTAGCCCCTGTCAAATTTCTGAGGAATTTAGGATTGGGCTTGGCAGAGCGTATTACACCATTGAAAAATAAAGTGATGCGGGGTGCTATGGGCTTAGAAGGGCGTTTACCCAAGTTAGCAAAAGGCGAAACAATTATTTAATATGAATAATGCAATTGCTTTAAAAACGATATTGTTTAAAGAAATTCGGCGTTTTACCCGAATTTGGCCGCAAACTTTATTACCGCCTGCGATTACTACTTCATTGTACTTTTTGATTTTTGGAAAATTAATTGGTGATCGTATTGGTGCGGTGAATGGGGTGAGTTATATGGACTATATCGTGCCAGGGATCATTTTGATGTCAGTTATTAGTCATTCCTATGCCAATGTAGTGTCCTCGTTTTACTCGACCAAGTTTCAGCGCCACATCGAAGAGTTGTTGGTTGCACCTGTGCCTAATTGGGTGATCTTGACTGGTTATATCGGCGGCGGGGTGACGCGTGGTATGTTGGTCGGCTGTGTAGTGACTGGGATTTCTATGGCGTTTACAGAGTTATCAGTCGTGCACTGGTGGCCAACGATAAGTGTCTTTATATTAACGGCGATTATATTTTCCTTGGCTGGTTTTATTAATGCGATCTTTGCCGATAGTTTTGATGATATTTCCATTATCCCCAATTTTGTTTTAACGCCTTTAAGTTATTTGGGTGGTGTGTTTTATTCGGTTGACATGTTGCCTGATATTTGGCAGCAGATTGCTCTAGGCAACCCTATCTTATATTTGATTAATGCCTTCCGGTTTGGTGTGATTGGTATCTCTGATATTGATGTCTATACTGCTTTAATTATGGCAATCAGCTTTGTCGTTGTTTTAATCGGTTTTTGTTTATTGTTGTTAGCGAAAGGGG
The DNA here is from genome assembly GCA_964640895.1 of uncultured Methylomonas sp. GTDB lineage: Bacteria > Pseudomonadota > Gammaproteobacteria > Methylococcales > Methylomonadaceae > Methyloprofundus. The sequence goes on along the minus strand of CAZXJK010000037.1, from coordinate 10,838 downwards.
TCGGTATTAAGACCTAGGGATGAGAATTCAATAATACCCGAGCCTGACTTGTCTTTTGACAGTACAGCCGCGCCAGAAACACAGTTACGTAGCCTGCTATGTGCCTGTATTTCTAACACAACTGTACAGCCAAAATCCTGCGTCATACTTTCGGGTATTATTAAACCTTCACCCCTTAGTCCTGATATTTTGTTTTCTAACCCATAGCGCAAATGAAGTCATTGCCCAGCCGCGTGCGGTGATCTCCATATTTAAGCAAAATGCTAAGAACCAGCCTGCATTAGTAGGCCATTATGCAGTAATTTTTTAGAACCTGATAGCACGGTTTGATGATAATAAGGTTTTCAAGGTGTTTGGTAATGAATATATAGGTTTGCTTTTACCAGTAATTAATTAAACCTTTTATTTGGTTGGGAAATGTTTGGTAATTTAGCAAAACTCGGCTAGAATTGACAATTGGTCAATCTTATTTTAATTCCTTAGATTTTGATGGAGAGTCAGTTTATGTTAATAAAATTAATTAAAGCAACTACCTTAGGTGTTGCTGTTTCAGTTTTGACTGCTTGTGGCATCGCGGCGCCAAAAGCAGAAGTTGCTTATGCTGAAGCAACAATTCAATCTGCGCAAAATGTTGATGCAAGTCAATATGCAGGTGTAGATCTGGAAAAAGCGAAAGAGAAATTGCGTCAAGCAAAGTCTGAAATGAAAGACGGTAATAACGAAAGTGCATTACGTTTAGCGAAAGAAGCAACAGCAGGTGCGAGTTTGGCACAAGTGAAAGCTGAAGCTGGCAAAGCGCAAAATTCTGAGCATCAAGTAAAAGAAAGCATTAAAAGCTTGAAATCACAGTTAAAATAAACTGAACTAACTCGATTACCTAACTTTTTGGATCTATCTATGAAAACATTAACAGTAAAAAAACTGATTATTCCTGCTGTCGTAGCTGCCTTGATGACGGGGTGTGCTGGTTTGGAAAAGCCAAAGGCGTTATTAGATGCTGAAAAAGCATATGATGTTGCAGCTAAGAGCCCAAGTGTACAAAAATACGCATCATCTGAATTAAGTAAAGCAAGTGCGACATTGGTTAGTGCCGCTACTGCTGAATCAGCTGAAGATATGGCTTCTTTGGCTTATATTGGTAATACTCAAATTGAGACGGCTATTCAATCTGCTGCTGCACAACAAGCAAATCAAAATAGTAAAGATTTGCTAGCACAAAAAGATGAATTAATTGCGGCTTCAAATACTGCAAAAAAAGAACATGCTCAACAACAACTGGTTGCATTACAAGCCCGTGAAACTGAGCGTGGTATTCTTTCAGCGTTTAAGCAAATTGAATTTGTGACAGGGACGGCTGACTTAGTTCCTGGTGCAACAAGAGGGATTGATACTCTAGCTAATTACATGAGTAAATATCCTACAAAAACGGTTGCAATTGAAGGTCATACAGATAGTTCTGGTAGTGCAAAACTGAATAAAAAACTATCACAAGAGCGTGCTGACTTTATTCGTGATGTATTAATTAGTAAAGGTATTGCCGCTGATCGTATTACGTCAATTGGTTACGGTCAAAGTCAGCCTGTCGCAGCAAATACTTCTGCAGCGGGTCGTCAAAAAAATCGTCGTATTGAACTAAATTTCAATTAAGAATTAGTTGATTCTGTTTTGCTAGGTAGCACTCTGCTATCTGGCAAAGCAAAACTAATTGTTTAGGTTCTATTAATAGAATAAGTAAATCTACTTTTTCTTCTAGGGCAACCTGCCCATATCTATAACTTGAGTGATGATTTTCGCTATTCAAGTTTGCTTGTTTTCTTTTTTGCTGTGCTCACTTGTCTGTATATTATGAAGCGGTGTTTTTTTGCTAGCTATCAAGATTATTATACTGCAGGTATAAATTTACCTTGAAATCCTTTAATTTGGTGCGTATTGCATGTACGGTAAGTTATTCTAGAGGGGTAATATGCATATTATTTTAAAAGAATACAGTCATGTTGTGTGGCAAAAAAAGTGGTATTTTCTATTGTGCCTTATAGGCTTATCTAGTGCCACGGTATTAGATTTTTATATGCCTGTTTTATATCAAAATATTGCGAACGGCTTAGCTGAAAATTATTCTGATGCAACGTTGGCTATGATGCTTGATAATTTGATGCTGATTGCCATATTGTATGCGGGTATATGGCTGTCTTGGCGAGTTTTGGAAATAGGGATTATACCGTTAGATGGCGGTGGTGTTAATTTACTGGAAAAGCGTTGCTTTGATGTTCTAAAAAAACAAAAATACACTTTTTTTGAGAATAATTTTTCTGGCAGCTTGATCAAGCAAGCCAATCGGTTTTCGCGTTCATTTGAAATTATTATGGACTGGTGCTTATTTCAATTATTTCAGAATGTGCTCGCTATCAGCTTAGCATTTGTCATTTTTTATCAGCAACAACCTAGGTTTGCACTGTATTTTTTGGCTTGGGTGGGAGTGTATTTAGCTTGGAATATTAGCTTTTCGCTGTGGAAGTTGAAGTTTGATAAGGCGGTAGCGAGTGCTGATTCGAACGTGGGTGGTGCCTATTCCGATGCGATTAGTAATATCTTTATTGTCAAAAGTTTTGTATTGGAAAACAACGAACAATACCGTGTTGATCAAGCGGCTGATCAAGTGTATCGGCGTAAGAAAATTGCTTGGCTGTTAATGTTTGTTTCTTTTGCCGTGCAAGGTTTGATGGTGTTTGCGATTGAGCTATTGTTGATATATATGATGATTGCTAAGTGGCGCGCTGGTGCATTTCTGGTGGGTGAGTTTGTGCTGTTTCAATCCATTATGTTGATGTTGGTTCAGCGTTTGTGGGAGTTTGGCCGTAATTTTCGTAATTTTTTTACTGCTTTAGCCGATGCCTCTGAAATGACGGATGTCTTTAAAAATGATGATTTAGAGGTCGATTCCTTAGCTGCCAAGCCACTTAAAATAGCAAACGGTCAGATTAGCTTTCAAGATATTGACTTTAGTTATGTAGGGCAGCAGCCTTTATTTACAGATTTTTCATTAGATATTAAAGCAGGTGAAAAGATTGCTTTGGTGGGGCAGTCTGGTTCAGGCAAAACCTCACTGACTAAATTATTATTTCGTTTTGTGGAACAGCAACAGGGTAAGCTTTTGTTTGATGGCATGGATAGTCGTGATTTTACTTTAGCATCGTTACGGCAACAGATTACCTTGATTCCACAGCAACCTGAATTATTTCACCGCTCAGTGCGCGATAATATTACTTTGGGTGCTGATATTTCCGAGTCAGTTTTACGCGATATTGCTGCGCGTGCAGAAAGTCTAGAGTTTATTCTGCAATTGCCCCAACAATTTGATACCCAAGTGGGTGAACGAGGTGTTAAATTGTCAGGCGGAGAAAAACAACGTATTGCTATTGCGCGCGCCTTCTTAGAAAATGCACCGATAGTGGTGCTAGATGAAGCAACCAGTGCTTTAGATTCATTAACGGAACAGAAAATTCAGGTGGCTATTTTTGAATTGCTGCAAGATAAAACAGCGATTGTGATTGCGCATAGATTATCCACTATTTTGCGCATGGATAGAATTGTCGTATTGGATAAAGGGCGTATTATTGAGCAGGGAACACATCAGCAACTATTAGCACGGCAAGGCAAATATTATGCAATGTGGCAGCACCAGAAAGGTGATTTTTTGACTTTATGATAGAGTGTGGGAATATTAGAGAGGGTAAGCATAATTTGTAAATAAGCTATGTTGTAATGATTGTTTGGGCATAGTCTTGTTACTCTGGGATTGTGTTTTAACGGTATTGCTGTTCTATTATCTAGGTGTTAGGCGCGATATACATAATTTATGGAGTGACTGTTGAATAATATTAGAGATAAGATTGTTAAAATGGGACTGTTAAGAACAGTCATTTTAATTACAATATTTTCTATTTTAGCTTCATTATTTATTACCTTTATTATTTCTATAACGACTAGCTTTCAGCCGGATTTAATAGGTATGAGTATCACTATCATTTCTCCAGCTGTGATTGCGCCTATTGTTTCTTGGTTCATCGTTGGGCTGGTTATTAATATTCATCATTTGGAAGCTCAAATGCGAGAGTTGGCAACTTATGATATGTTAACAGGCGCTATGAGTAGAGGTGCTTTTCTTGAGGCATGTCAAAATATACTTCATTATAGTCAGCGTAATCATATGTCATTAGCGGCATTGTATCTTGATATTGATGACTTTAAGTCTATTAATGATACTTATGGGCATGCAGGCGGGGATGCCGTATTAACTGCTTTTAGTGATGCTATCCAGCAAGATAAACGTAAAAGTGATTTGTTTGGGCGTATGGGCGGAGAAGAATTTATTTTAATATTACCGAATACAGAGCTTGACGGTGCAATTCTCTTTGCTAATAAGTTAAGAGAATCTTTAAAAGGTGTTGTTGTCAGCTACCTTGATGCTAGCATTCAATATACTGTGAGTATAGGTGTTGCTGTATCTGACCCACAGAATCAAAATAGCGTAGAGCAATTAATTAAGCATGCCGATAGTGCACTGTATGCTGCTAAGCATTCAGGAAAAGATCGCGTGCTAGCTTTATAGGAAAGCAAAAATAAAACTGGGCAATGAAAGTTCTTTTAGTCATCGATTGTTGCTCAATTTAGAGCTGCGGCGTAAGATGGCTAGCATATTTCTAGGGGAGAATTTATGAATTTAGTGACAAAAGTATCAAGTAGTCTTTTTTTAGGCTTAATATTTGCTGGAACAGCTATGGCTGCACCTGATATTGAAGCGGGTAAGCAACGTGCTGGTATGTGCTTTAATTGTCATGGCTCTGATGGTAATAGCCAAAATCCAAATTTTCCAAGTTTGGCAGGGCAAAAGCCTGCTTATTTAGCAAATCAATTACGTGCTTTTCGCGAGGGAACCCGTAGCAATGGCATGATGCAAAATATGGCGGGCAACTTATCCAATAAAGAGATTAATAATATTGCTGCCTTTCTAGCCTCATTGCCTAGTAAAAGTGCCGGAGGTGATGATGCTTTGGCTAAAAAAGGTAAGTCTAAAGTGACGCTATGTTTTGGCTGCCATGGCAATGGTGCAAAAGGCTTGGGAGTCACACCTAAATTAGCAGGGCAGCATCCAGCTTATTTACAAAAACAGTTAGCGGCCTTTAAAGACGGCTCACGTGAGAATGGCTCTATGCGCGGTATTGCTAATATGCTGACTGATGATGATATAGCTGCAGTGACTGAATATTTAGGTGGTTTGAAATAGCTATAAATCAGTAGGGTGGGCAATACCTTCGCCAAAATGAAAATCACCCATTTTAGCAAGTTTTTCGGTCTGTAAACGGTTGATTTACATAGAGCGAAAAAGGCTATTTTGAGCTTAAATCAAAATTGGCGAAGGTATTGGTGGGTAGAGCGCTTTTTTGCAAAACCCACCAACTTTAAGTCCAAGCCTATTTTGCTAGGTACTTTACTGATAAACTTTGAAAATAAAAGTCAGTCACTCTACAATATACAGTTCACTTTTGCTGTTCAATATTGTTGTTTACCATGTCCAATCCATCAATTCGCTCAGAGCGTAGCCTTTCACTCGTTTTATTATTTGCAGGAACGCTTTTTGTCAGTGCAACCCTGATGTTCATTTTGCAACCACTTTTTGGTAAATTATTATTACCATTGTTAGGTGGTTCGCCTGCTGTTTGGAATACCTGTATGGTGTTCTATCAAATGTTGTTATTTTTCGGGTATTTATACGCGCATTTTATCTCAACTCGCTTACCAAAATTACGCCAGATTCAGGTGCATGGTGCTTTTATACTGATTAGCCTGATTGCCTTGCCGGTGGCCTTACCTGAAAATATGGCGCCTCCAACAGAAGCAAATCCGACTTTGTGGTTAGTCTGGGTATTGTTTATTTCAATTGGCTTACCTTTTTTCGTACTCTCGACAACTTCACCCTTAATTCAAAAGTGGTTTTCGCATGTCGGGCATCATACTAGCCATGACCCCTACTATCTCTATGCGGCGAGTAATATTGGTAGTTTATTGGCTTTATTGAGTTACCCGTTTATTATTGAGCCTAATATTGGTTTAAGCATGCAAAAATCAGCATGGAGTGTCGGATTTATTGTATTAATTTTGTTTATTGGCGGCTGTGCTTGGCTGTTTATACGCAATTATCAAACGAGTGATGACGAACTGGCAGCAACGAAAGAGGAAATGCCTGCAGCACCTACTTTACGCAGCAAGTTACATTGGGCGGCCTTAGCATTTGTGCCTTCTAGTTTATTATTGGGGCTGACAAATTTTATTAGCACTGATATTGCTGCAGCACCCTTATTGTGGATTATTCCACTGACATTATATTTATTCTCTTTTGTTTTAGTATTTTCAGGCTGGGCCAAGCCGATTCACCGAGCATCCGTTTTTTTACAGCCAATTGTGCTGTTACCTTTTATTGCTTACTCTTTTATCAACCCCGCGATCTTACCTTACTGGCTAGATTTGATTTTACATTTAACGGGATTTTTCTTAGCCGTGATGGTATGTCATGGCGAGTTGGCAAAAAATCGTCCACATACTGCCTATTTGACATTATTTTATTTGATTATGTCCTTTGCAGGGATGTTGGGTGGTATGTTTAATACCTTTATTGCCCCGTTTATTTTTTCAGGTATTTACGAATATCCAATCATGATCGTGGCTGCTCTGTTATTACGCCCCATTGGGGACAGTACAAGTACTGAGGAGCCATGGCAAGTATGGGCTAAGCAAGCCGCTTTTCCTGCCTTGTTATTTATCTTGGGGTGGGTAATTTACTTTGGAGTGGATGAACTAGGTGTCTATATGGATAATATTGGTACCGCGCTTATTTTATTTGCAGGTTTAACTTATGCATTTCGTCGGCAAGCAGTTAGTCTCGCATTATTAACCGGGGTTATTATTTTCTTTATTGTCGGTTTGCGCGGTCATATGTCTAATACCATCTACAAAGAGCGAACTTTCTTTGGGGTATTATCAGTGCGGGATGCTGTTTTATTGAATGAGCAAGGGCGACCTGAGAAGTATAAAGAGATATTTCATGGAACCACCAAGCATGGTGCACAGCGCTTGGCTAGTCATGAGCTAGAGCCATTAACTTACTATAGTCGCCCAGGACCAATGGGGCAGTTGTTTAAGGAATTTGATAGCAGTAACAAGCAATGGCAGGTTGGCGTGGTAGGTTTAGGTGCTGGGGCATTGGCTTGTTATGCTAAGCCGCAGCAGCATTGGACTTTTTACGAGATTGACCCCGTTATGGTCGAAATTGCCCAAAATACCCAATACTTTAGCTATTTAAAAAGATGTACGCCGAAAGCAACGATGGTTGTTGGTGATGCTCGTTTATCTTTGCTAGCTGAAGCAGATGCAAAATTTGATTTATTGGTAATTGATGCTTTTAGCTCGGATTCAGTGCCTACACATTTATTGACTCAAGAAGCTTTAGCTTTATATTTTAGTAAAATAAAGTCAAATGGATTATTAGCATTTCATATTACCAATCGCCATTTGGAGCTAAAGAAGGTATTGGCTGATCATGCTAAGCAATTGCATTACGCTGCATTAATTCAGGAGTTTAAGCCGCAGCAGGAAATTCCTTTAGTCGTTGCAACAGATTGGTTTGTATTGGCTAACAATGAACAGGTATTAGCACCATTATATAAAAATGGCTTAGGGCGTTGGCAAAAGCCTGCTTTGTATTTTGATATGCAGCCCTGGACTGATGACTTTACTAATATTGTTGGCATTTGGAAGTAGGGAGGTTAGTAAAGAATAGGGTGCAGGATAAGTGATAAATTGGAGCGCGGGCTTTAGCCAGTTATTTATGCAGGCTAAAGCCCGCGCCCCAAGTTTATACAATACTGATATATTATTAATTATTTAGAGGGCGTGGTACTAGATTCTTAGAGGCGAGGGTATTATTGAATTCTCGTTTGCGTGAATTTTATGAAATCAGCGATACCAGTAGATTAACCAAAGTTAACTTTTGCTTCTAAGTCATTGCGTGAATCTGCATTTTTTAAGGCTTCTTCTAAAGTAATGCGCTTGGCTTTATATAACTCTAATAAAGCATCATCAAAAGTCTTCATGCTTTTGCTACCGCTGGTTTTCATTGCTTCTTTAATTTCACTTAAATCACCTTTTAAAATTAGGTTAGCAATATGGGGAGTATTGATGAGCACTTCAATAGCGGCACAGCGCTTGCCTTCTGAATCAGGAATCAGCCGTTGTGAAATGACGGCATTTAAGTTAATGGCCATATCCATAAATAGCTGCTTATGTTGTACGTGTGGGAACATATTAATGATACGCTCCATTGCTTGGTTGGCATTATTGGAGTGTAAGGTTGATATGCACAAGTGTCCAGTATTGGCTAATTCAAGTGCGGCCTCCATGGTTTCACGGTCACGGATCTCACCAATTAAGATGACATCAGGTGCTTCGCGTAAACTGGCTTTTAAGGCGCGTGCATAGGAGACAGTGTCAACGCCTACTTCACGTTGGTTAACAATGGACTTCAAGTTTGGGTGCGAGAATTCAATTGGATCTTCAATCGTTAAAATATGCCCTGCCGAATTGATATTACGATGGTTGATCATTGCTGCTAATGACGTTGATTTCCCAGATCCAGTGCCACCTACCATCAATAATAGCCCGCGTTTATCCATAATAAGTTCAGACAATACCTCAGGAAGGTTTAAGTCTTTTATGGTGGGAATGACGGAAGGGATTAAACGTAATACTAAACCAATGGTACGGCGTTGGTAGAAGGCATTGACCCGAAAACGGGCGCTACCGTCGGGTAAGCTAATCGCAAAATCTAAATCTTTATGTTGTTCAAACTCCTCGATCTGCTCATCATTCATGATTCGGTAGGCAGCAGATTTTGTAAGTTCTGGCGTAAGCAGGTAGGTGTCTAGTTCAACTGCGGTGCCATGAATTTTAGTTTTAACGGGAGAGCCAGCGGTAATGAATAAATCTGAGCCCTCTAGTTCTACGATCTTTTGTAAATAAGGCTGGATATCTAGGCTTTCTTGTGGTGCGGAACCTAATACGTTAATGTCGGATATGGTTGGTGAGCTAAATACTTGACGTTTATCAATACTAATTAGGATTGATAGTTGTTCATTTTTATCGCTCACTTCAACAATAAATTTATTTTTACCAAATAAGTTAGCCGCGAACCTTAATTGTTTTTCAATTGAGAATTGTAATTTTTGGGTATCATCAGTGATGTTCAAAAAAATATCATTTAGTATTTCATGGGTCAAGATAGTGTTACCAACTGCTTTTTCTTGGTCTAATAAGCGTAAGCAGGGAGTTGAGCCAGTGCTGAGGTATAAGCTGTCAGCATTTTTCTCGACCATTAACTTTATATAAGGGGTAATATCCATAATTAATATTAGTAGCAGTATTTACTTTTATAGAATGCTATTGATAGCCACGTTCCTAAGTTCGTCAGTATACTTGTATGAGGTTGTTTAATCATCGGTAGCGGCAAGGGATAGCTCATTTTCCTCGCCTGCATCACCACCTGCTAGTTTGATTTGTAAGCGTAGTTCATTGGCCGAATCGGCATTTCTAAGGGCTTCATCATAGTTTATTCGGCCTTCCTGATAAAGTTCAAAAATAGCTTGGTCGAAAGTTTTCATACCTAATTCGCGAGATTTGGCCATGATGGGTTTCATCCCTGAAATATCACCTTTAGCAATTAGGTCGGACATAAGTGGGGTATTAATAAGGATTTCAATTGCTGCACATCGACCACCATCAACCGTTTTGATAAGACGTTGAGAGATAATGGCGCGCAAGTTTAATGAGATATCTTGCATTAATTTAGCTTGGGTTTCTGTCGCAAAGAACCCTAACATTCGGTCAATAGCTTGGTTGGCATTATTAGCGTGCAAGGTTGCTAATGCCAAATGACCAGTTTGTGCAAACTCCAAGCCAAAATTCATGATTTCTTTATCGCGAATTTCTCCCAATACAATAACATCGGGTGCCTGGCGCAAGGTGTTGTGTAATGCGATTTCCCAACCATCAGTATCAACACCAACTTCGCGTTGCATGATCACACAATTTTTATGTTGGTGCACGTATTCAATGGGGTCTTCAATGGTAATGATATGACCATAACTATTTTCATTACGATGATCGATCATGGAAGCCATGGATGTAGATTTACCTGAGCCAGTTCCACCAACCATGACAATTAAACCTGTTTTCGACATAATCAGGTCTTTCAATATGGGAGGGAGGCCAAGCTGCTCAAAATTGGGTATTTCAGCAGCAATAGTACGCATTACCAAGCCTTGCATGCCTTGTTGTACATAGGCATTAACCCGAAAACGACATAGCCCTGCAGGAGAAATTGCAAAGTTACACTCTTTGCTCTCTTCAAATTCTTTTAATTGCTTATCATTCATGATGCACTGAGTAAGAGACTTTGCATCATTCGCTGATAGGGGCTGTTTGGAGACAGGGGTCATAATGCCCTTTATCTTCATTGCAGGTGGAAATCCAGCGGTTATAAATAGATCAGAGCCGTCCTTTTCTAGCATCAGTTTGAGTAGCTTCAAGATGAAGGACATCGCGTCATTTCTTTCCATGGGGCACCTTTTTTAGTTAATGTGTAAAGTGTAGAGGCGAGAATTTAATGATCCCCGAGTCCGACTGTGCAACCAAAATCCAGCGTCATACTTTCGGGTTTTATTAAGCTCTCGTTCCTTAGGCACCTGGAAATAAATAATCATCCATCTTTACTGGTTTTTTTGTCCGTC
>CAZXJK010000036.1:0-15573 GCA_964640895.1 uncultured Methylomonas sp. | reverse complement strand
TATCATGATGCTGGTTATTTGCATCGTCCTTTTTTTATGGGCTCCACCCTTTCCTTTTGCCATTCATTAGGGATGAGGATTTAATAATACCCGAAAGTATGACGCAGGATTTTGGCCGCACAGTCGTATTAGAAACACAGGCGCATAGCAGGCTACGCAACTGTTTTTCTGGTGCGACTGCGCGGTCAAAAGGCAAGTCAGACTCGGGTATTATTGAATTCTCGTTCCTTAGCCACTTTTATGATCATAAATTTAGCATTTGCAGCCACTAATTCAACCTGAGCAAAATATTGCTTTAGACTTGCCTGATAACCCAAGTGGCGATTGCCAATCACCCATAATTCACCCCCTACTGATAATATTTGTGCCGCTTGCTTAAACATGTGCATCGCAATATGATTACCAATGGTGTTTTGCTGGTGAAACGGTGGGTTACACAAAATTAAATCAACAGAGTTGGGAGCAAAATCAGCTAAAGCATCACTTGCTTTAAAGCTGGCATTACGTTGCGCAAACGCTAATTTAAAGTTCTGCTGTGCGGAAGCGACCGCCATAAAAGACTCATCAATAAAATGCAAGGTGGCTGCGGGATTTTTTGCCGCAAAAATTAAACCCACAACACCGTTACCACAGCCCAAATCTACTACTTGTTGATATTGGTTATTTTCAGGTAAGTGCTGTAAGAAAAAACGTGTACCAATATCCAACTGTTGCCGAGAAAATACATTGGCATGATTACAAATTTGGTACTCAGTCTCTTCCAACTGGTAACAGGTAGGATATGGGTTAACGGGTATTTCTCTGGCAACATCGGGCGTTGCATAAATCAAGCGAGCTTTTTTAACCGCTTTAGAGGGCGTTGTGGAGCCAATTAATCGCGCCAAGGTTTGCCAAATTGCATTCGGCATATTTTTAACCATGCCTGCCACAATAACTTGGGTATTCACTGTTAAATTTTTTTGTAAGCGTATCAGTAAGTCTTCAAAAAAAGCCAAGGTTTTGGGGGCTTTTATTAAGATATAATCAAACTGCTCAGAAGGTAGATTGATACTATCAAACAATTGCACAGCATTAGCATTTATTTGGTTCAAGCGCAAATTCTCTTGCGTTGCTACTTGTGCAATATAAGAGTCAGTTACTACGCAGGGCTTATACTGATGCAAGGCGACTGCCAAGGCACCAAAGCTATCATTCACCAACAAAATACGCGCATTAGCTGTCGTTATTTTAGTCGCAACATCATTGAGCAGATATTCATCTGCTGCATCCCACGCACGTAATTTTTCTTGTTTTTCAATCGGAAAACGTAATAACTGAAAATGCCCTTGGGGGACTTGAATTAAAGTATCTGCCACGGCATTAATATATTAAACGCAGGCGGGATAAATCGCCCAATATGAAAATAAGACTCAATTAATTATGAGCTACAAGACAACATTGAACAGCCCGCCTTAGTACGCGCCCAATCGGGACGTTTTTCAGCCCATTCTTGATGCTCAACTTGCTCATCATAAGGATGCCTTAATACCTCTAATAAGTCATTCACCATGCTGTTATCGCCCTGCTCTGCTTTATCTATCGCCAACTGAGCCAAATAATTCCTCAGTACATATTTAGGGTTAACTGCATTCATACTTTGCTTTCTATCAATATCAGACGTTTTATCTTGCTCAACTCTCGCAATATACTGCCGCAACCACGTCACTAACTGAGACTTTATTGGCTCGGTGAGCTGTGCAGGCTGATAATATGCATCCTCTAATATAGCTAATAATTGTCCATCCGTTAATTCGGTTTCAGTCTTAATATTTGCTAAGCGGCGATAAAAAATAGTCATATCAGTTTCCACCAACGTTAATACGGTTAATAGTTCATCTATTAACGTTTTATCGGTATCTGGCTCAAAAACCTGCAAACCCAACTTCTCAGCCATCATTTCTTGATAGCCATTGATAAACGTCGTGCTATATAATTGTAGAGCGGCTTGCAAAGGCTCAACCTGCTCGATCAAAGGGTAGATGGCATTGGCTAATTGGTTCAAATTCCAGCCGGCAATGTGTGGTTGATTGCCAAAACGATAACGCTTTTCTGCTCTGTCGGTAGTATTGGGAGTCCAATCAGGATCGTAATTATCTAACCAGCCATAAGGCCCATAATCAATAGTCAGTCCTAGAATAGACATATTATCGGTATTCATCACCCCATGTACAAAACCGACTCTTTGCCAATGCACAATCATCTCTGCAGTTTTAGCACACACCTCATTAAACCAAGCTAAGTAGACTTCCGTACTCGGCTCACCTAAATGCGCAAACTCATGGCGAATAGTATAATCAACTAGTTGGCGTAATAAACCAATATCTTGGCGTGCGCTATGAATTTCAAAACTACCGAAACGTAAAAAAGAGGGTGCGACACGACACACCACTGCCCCTAATTCAGACTGCGGGTTGCCATCATAAAACATGTCACGCATCACATGCTCACCCGTGGTCACTAAGCTTAATGCACGTGTCGTGGGAACACCAAGATGAAACATGGCTTCGCTACATAAAAATTCACGCACTGAAGAGCGCAATACTGCCAAGCCATCTGCACCACGTGAGTAGGGTGTTAGCCCTGCCCCTTTTAATTGCAACGCCCAGTGCTCACCTTTGGAGTTAATAACCTCACCTAGATTAATAGCTCGACCATCACCCAACTGCCCAGCCCAATTGCCAAACTGATGGCCGCCGTAACACATTGCATATGCTTGCATGCCAGTTGCTAGCTGGTTACCGGCAAAGACTTGGGTAAAATAGTCAGTTGTACAATCTTCGGCTGATAAATCAAATAATGCAGCCACTTCAGTAGCATATGCGACTAATTGTGGCTCACTTACCGGCGTGGGTGATACGAAGGAATAGCAAGCATCCTTTACTTGACGCGGGTAATGACTGGTTGACTCATCACCTGGCAATTCCTGCACAAAACTATTTTTAAAATGTAATTGATTAATCTTTTTTTGCATCATTTTGGCTAAAAAATATATTTGCAGGGGTCAATAAATGTAGGTTGGAATAGCTTATCAAGCGCAGCGCAGATAACGTTTTCCGACAAGATAAAAGGCGATGATATTGCTTGCACAATTTTTATGCCTTGGGTAAATACATTGGTGGAAAACGCTAAAGCTGACTACATCGTATGTGTTGAACGATCTGAGTCTAGTGCACCCGCCAAATAGGTCTCAATTTTATTTCTCGCAGTACCGCCATCCTGATCACTAAACTGCACACCAATACCAGCAGTTCGATAACCCTCAGCACCTTCTGGGGTGATCCAAACAACTTTACCCGCAATAGGTAAGCGCTCTGTTTCTTCCATTAAATTAAGTAGCATAAATACTTCTTGCCCTAGTACATATTTGCGCGTAGTCGGAATAAAAAGGCCTCCATTTTCTATAAAAGGCATATATGCGGAGTAAAGTGCATTTTTTTCTTTGATGGATAAAGATAAAATCCCTTGTCGTGCTACTGATTCTGCCATAATTATCGATTCACTATTGCTTGAGACCAAGTAATTAAAATTTCTTCAAAAAGAAGCTGTTTATTAAGCTGTGTTTGCACTCTATGGGTATCTTTGATCAATAAGCCATAAAAATCAAATAAACTTGTTAACTGCACTCGCCGCGCGATCTCTTGCAAGGACTTTGCTAAATCAGTATTGTGCAAATACTGCGTTGGTACTTGAAAGTGACATTTAATAATATCCTCAGTCCAAGAAATCAGCCAATGTAATAATTGCTGCCCAGCCAGTTTATGCCACTGCTCCGCCAAAACGACAGGACAGGCATTACGCACGATTATATTTTGCCAACTGGTAAAACACTCACTTCGTAACTGTAAACTATTTTGTTGTGCATAATTGAGTGCCAATAATGGCGCACCTTGCGCCAAATTCAGTAATTGTTGTTGCTGTTCATTAATACCTTGAGCAGTTAGCCACTGTTGCGCAACGGCAACATCAGGTGTTGCTAAGGTTAGCTTTTGGCAACGACTCATAATGGTTGCTGGCAAACGTTGCACTTGCTCGGTTAGCAAAATAAACATGGTACGTTCAGGCGGCTCTTCCAAACATTTCAAAAATGCATTAGCAGAGTTCCTGTTCATATGCTCAGCCAAATTGATCATAACGACTCGGTAAGCACTATATTGCGGCTTTAAAGTGAGTTTGGAAATCAACTGCCTGATAGCATCAATACCAATTAACTTCCCAGACTCTTCCGGTTGCAACAGCATAAAATCAGGATGCGTCTCTGCCATAAATAACTTACAACTAGCACAATTATTACAAAAAGATTGCTGCTCTGGCGCTAAGCACATTAAATATTGGGCAAAATGTAATGCTAATTGATGCTTACCTAACCCCGCGACACCTTTTAGCAATAATGCCTGTGGAATACGTTGCTGCTCGACATAGGCTACTAAATGTTGCCAGTAATGTTCATGCCAAGGGTAGTTTAAGCGGCTCATGCAGATAAAAATTGCTGTAGTACTGTTTGTATATTTGCTTGCACACTTGCCAGCTCTTGGGTCGCATCTATTATTTTAACGCGCTGGGGTTGTTGCTCTGCAATATCTAAATAAGCTTGCCTTACTTGGGTAAAAAAAGTCATTTTTTCTGATTCAAAGCGGTCTAATGCACCGCGTTTGCCTGCTCTCTGCATGCCTATTTCGATAGGTGCATCCAGCAATAAGGTCAAATCGGGACGCAAATCAGCTTGTACAAAATTTTCCAACCACGCAATTGCATCACCAGACATATTTCGACCTCCGCCTTGGTATGCATAGGTTGCATCGGTAAAGCGGTCACAAAGTACCCAAGTACCTTGCTCTAATGCCGGCCTTATGACATGCTTAATATGCTGTGCTCTTGCAGCAAACATCATCAACAATTCCGCCTGTGCAGAAATCGCTTCTTGCTCTTTATCCAATAGTAAATTGCGTAAAGTCTCAGCAAGTACTGTTCCACCAGGCTCCCGCGTTAATAGTACCGTAATATTATTGCTTGCAAGCATGGATTGAATAAAGGTAATATTAGTCGTTTTACCCACCCCTTCACCGCCTTCTAAGGTAACAAATCGCCCTGCCATCTAATGCTTCCTTTGATAAAGATTAACTGCTCGGTTATGTTCTGTCAGTGTTGTTGAAAACGTGTGACTGCCATTACCTTTAGCAACAAAATATAAGCTAGAGTCATTTGTAGGGTGCAATACAGCATGAATAGCTAATTCGCCTGGCATTGCAATCGGTGTTGGTGGCAAGCCATTGATGCGATAGGTATTATAAGGCGTAAGAGTACGTAAATCTCGTTTACGAATATTACCCTGATAACTATCCCCCATGCCATAAATAACAGTTGGGTCTGTTTGTAGGCGCATCCGCTTATTTAACCTGCGAATAAAGACACCTGCAATCACTGGACGCTCAGATACATCACCTGTTTCTTTTTCGACAATAGATGCCAAAATGAGTGCTTCGTATGCATTTTTTAAAGGCAGTCTTTGAGTTTTAGCAGCCCACTCTTTTTGTAAAATTTGCTGCATTTTTTGATAAGCACGCTTTAAGATCGCCAAATCAGTTGTGTGTTTTTCAAACTGGTAAGTATCTGGAAAAAACAAACCTTCTGGGTGCGCATATTGAGTGGCAATTTTTTGCAAAACTTCGACATCATTTAAACCAACTATCGTTTGGGTAATACCATTACCCTCAGCTAAAGCAGCACGCATTTGCTTAAAGGTCCAACCTTCTGGGAAAGTAATCGCATACTGCCGAGTTTTCCCTTCGCTTAGTAGTAATAAAAATGCCTTTGGGGTAATGCCAATGGGTAATTCATATTCACCTGCTTTTAATTTATTAATCAAGTTCTCTTGGTATGCCAAAATCTTAAACCAATATTTATTCGCTGGCAGCTTTTGATCATTTAACGTTTGAATAATGCTCCGAAATGAACTGCCCTTACTAATATCAATAATAACAGGAGATTGCGTAACCAAGGGCTGTGCAACAAATGCTTGGTATTCGAACCATGCCCATGTCGATATTAAGCTCAGAACCAATACCAAACTAGCGAATAAACGTATTAACATAACTGCATTTCTCTGGCTTTATAAGCTGTCAAAGCCTTTTGTAATGTTTTTGTCATAGATCCAACAGGATAAGCCTTATTTTCTAGGGATTTAACAGGCCAGATACCAATAACTGAATTGCTTAAGAACAGCTCATCCGCTGACACAACAAAATCTTGTGGTAATTCAACTTGCTGCACCAAGATATTTTGTTGCTTGCCAAGCAATAAAATAATTTGACGAACAATGCCTACAATACCAGACAAACTCAATTCTGGCGTATATAACACACCTTCTTTAACCACAAATAAATTTGTCATGGTACCTTCTATGACGTGCTCATTCAAGTTTAGCATTAAGCCTTCCTGAAACTCATCTTGCCACTCGGCACGTGCCAGCACTTGATCTAGCCGATTATTATGCTTTAGCCCTGCAAGCGTTGCGTTCAAGCCTAATCGAGTGGTACAAAAGCACACATCAACACCTTGAGTCGCATAATTTACTGGATATTCCGGATAAGGGTGTAAAGCAATAAAACGAGTTGTTTGAATAGACTCAGGTTGCCGATAACCACGACCACCCGAACCTCGAGTAAGCATCAATTTCAACACACCATGAGTGCAATTATTGCTAACTTGAGAGATTTCATCCATCAACAGATTTGTAGATGGAAAAGGAATTTTTAGAGTGTGGCAGCCTGCCTCTAACCTTGCTAAATGCTGAGTTAAAAAAACAGGCTGCCCTCGAATAATTTCAATTGTTTCGAACAGGCCATCACCATAATGTAAGCCACGATCTGTTACTGCAATTGTCTGCT
This sequence comes from uncultured Methylomonas sp., assembly GCA_964640895.1. GTDB lineage: Bacteria > Pseudomonadota > Gammaproteobacteria > Methylococcales > Methylomonadaceae > Methyloprofundus. The sequence continues at coordinate 8,650 of CAZXJK010000036.1, read as the reverse complement.
GCTGTTTGCCATTAACTAAAACCACCAGCAAACCAACATTATTTATTCGTAGCGTTTAAACACTAAAGTTCCGTTAGTGCCGCCAAAACCAAATGAATTAGAAACTGCTATATCAATTTTCATATCACGCGCCGTATTAGGTACATAATCCAAATCACATTCAGGATCTTGATTTTCTAAATTAATAGTTGGTGGCGCAACTTGGTTCTTAATCGCCAAAGCACTTAATACTGCTTCAATGCCACCCGCAGCACCTAGCATATGACCAAGCATTGATTTTGTTGAGCTAATAGCCACTTTATAAGCATGATCACCTAAAGCCGCTTTCATGGCTTGCGTCTCACCCAAATCACCTGCTGGAGTAGACGTACCATGTGCATTAATATAATCGATTTGGTCTGCATTTAAACCAGCATCACGTAAAGCATTTCTCATACAACGTGCTGCACCTTCACCGCCCACTGACGGAGAAGTCATATGATAAGCATCACCACTCATGCCATAACCGACTACTTCAGCATAAATTTTAGCACCTCGTGCTTGCGCATGTTCTAACTCTTCAAGTACGACTACACCCGCACCATCACTTAAAACAAAACCATCACGATCTTTATCCCAAGGGCGACTGGCCGCTTGTGGGTCATCATTACGTCGCGATAATGCCTTTGCGGAAGAAAAGCCCCCCATCGCAGTAGGTGAAGTGGTACAGCGCTCTGCACCACCCGCAATCATGACATCAGCATCACCGTATTTAATAAGGCGCGCTGCATCACCAATATTGTGCGTTCCTGTCGTACAAGCCGTCACAATAGCAAAATTTGGACCTTTTAAGCCATATTTAATGGATAAATTACCAGAGATCATATTAATGATATTGCCTGGCACAAAAAAGGGGGAAATGCGTCGCGGCCCACTTTTACTATAGGTAGCATGGCAATCTTCAATGCCTGTTATACCACCAATACCTGAGCCGATAGCGACACCAATTCTTTCAGCATTCTCTTCTGTTACTTCCAACCCCGAATCTTCAAGAGCTTGACTACCGGCAGCAATACCATATTGGATAAAGCCATCCATGCGCTTAGCATCCTTAGCCGCAATATACTGAGTAACATCAAAATCCCTGATAACCCCACCAAAAGTCGAAGCAAAAGCGGAAATATCAAACGAATCAATCGGACTAATGCCGCTTTTTCCGTTGATAATGCCATCCCATGTTTCAGAAACAGTGTTAGCAAGAGGCGTTATTGCGCCCAGCCCTGTAATAACAACACGACGTGTACTCAATGAAAGATACCTGAATAGAAATAAAAAGAAAGAAGAGAGGTCTTAATGGGCAATATAGCATTACCCATTAATGCATACGTACTAAGAAATTAGCCGTTAGAGTTTACGTAATCAATAGCTTGTTGTACAGTCGTGATTTTTTCAGCATCATCATCAGGAATTTCACATTCGAATTCTTCTTCTAAAGCCATCACCAACTCTACCGTATCAAGAGAATCAGCGCCTAGATCATCTACGAATGATGCATCGATAGCAATATCTTCTTTAACACCTAATTGCTCAGCAACAATTTTCTTTACACGTTCTTCAATGTTACTCATATTATTTTTTTCCTTAATGGATGTCGATTTATCTATACAACATCATTTTTTTATTATTAACTTCAATCCGCTTGTAAATGAATTCTACAAGCGGGGCAATTATACTTTAAAATTATGAAAATAACATAATTTTAAGCCATAAACATTCCACCATTTACATGTAGGGTCTCACCTGTAATGTAGGAGGCTCCTTCGGATGCCAAAAATGCAACTGCATTAGCAATTTCCTTTGGATCACCTAAGCGTCCTAGAGGAATCCCAGATAGTAACGCCTGCTTATGCTCATCTGCCAATTCGCGCGTCATATCAGTATCAATAAAACCGGGAGAAACCGTATTAACGGTAATACCACGCGAACCCACTTCTTTTGCCATTGATTTAGCAAAACCAACCATACCCGCTTTCGCTGCAGCATAGTTCGCTTGCCCAGCATTGCCTGTAGCACCCACAACAGAAGCAATATTTATGATGCGGCCAGATCTCGCTTTCATCATACCTCTTAATACCGCTTTACTCATTCTAAAAACGGAACTTAAGTTGGTATTGATAATGTCATCCCACTCATCCTCTTTCATACGCATGAGTAAATTATCGCGGGTAATACCTGCATTGTTTACTAAAACTGCAGGTACACCATATACATCAGCAATTTGCTTCATAACGTCAGCAATTGAATCTACATTAGCAACATCCAACTTCATGCCTGTGCCATTATCAGCCAGATAAGTAGAAATAGCTTCGGCACCACCATCTGAAGTAGCCGTACCAATAATAAAAAAACCATCCTCTGCTAATTTTTCGGCAATAGCACGGCCAATACCACGACTTGCGCCTGTTACTAAGGCTACTTTTTTAGTCATTAGAAAAATGCTCCAATAATTTTGTGAAAGTTTCAGGGTTATTCACCGTGAAATGCTCTGCTGACTTTACAATACGTTTATTTAAACCTAGCAAAACTTTTCCAGGCCCCATTTCCGCAATGGTTGTAACACCTTGCTCAGACAATGCATTAATAGTATCTACCCAGCGTACAGGCTGAAATAACTGCTCTTTTAAAGCTAAGCGAATTTCATCTGCATCTTTATGTACCTTAACATCAACATTATGCAATAAAACAACATCAGGCTCAGCAAAACTAAGATCCTGCATTTGCACCGCTAGCTTCTCAGCTGCGGATGCCATTAAGGCACAATGCGAAGGCACACTGACCGGCAATTTAACAGCACGTTTTGCACCTGCTTCTTTTGCAGCAGGCATTGCCCTATCAATTGCAGCACTACTTCCCGCTATGACCACTTGACCAGGTGAGTTGAAATTAACCGCCGAACAAACATCACCTTGAGCAGCATCAGCACACACCTGAATAACTTGCTCATCAGTTAGCCCTAAAATCGCTGCCATGGCTCCTGTACCAGCCGGAACAGCTTCTTGCATATAGCGACCTCTTTGCGCAACCAAGGAAATTGCATCTTTAAAATCCAAGACCCCTGAACAAACTAATGCCGTATATTCACCTAAGCTGTGCCCCGCCATAAAAGCAGGCCTGACAGCAGACTCAGCGCACCAGACTTTCCATAATGCCACTCCAGCAGCCAACATTGCTGGCTGCGTATTATGAGTTTGATTTAATTCTTCAGCTGGTCCATCAGTGACCATTTTCCATAAATCTACACCCAAAACGGTTGACGCTTCAGCAAATGTCGCCTTAACATCAGGGTACACTGCCGCTAGCTCTACCATCATGCCCACTGACTGTGAGCCTTGCCCTGGAAATACAAAAGCAAGTTGCTTATTTTGTTCGCTCATAAATAACCTTAATTAATACCTAATCAGCGCAGAACCCCAAGTAAAGCCTGCACCAAATGCTTCTAATAAAACCACATGTCCATGCTTAATACGCCCATCTCTTACCGCCTCATTAAAGGCAAGCAAGACGGATGCAGAAGAAGTATTACCCTGCTCTTGCAAAGTAACCACTACATGATCCATTGACATCTTTAATTTTTTTGCAGTCGCTGCGATAATGCGAATATTTGCCTGATGTGGTACTAACCAGTCAATATCAGACTTTTGCATATTATTTGCCGCCAAAGTCTCATCAACAATACGCCCTAAGGTATTGACCGCCACCTTAAACACTTCATTGCCTTTCATAGAAATATAGCCAGCCATATCCGGCTCACCCAATGCTTGCGGGTTAGGACATTTCAATAAATCTTCAAAGCTACCGTCTGAATGAATATGGGTTGATAAAAGACCCTCTTGTTCTCCAGCTTGCAACAATACCGCCCCTGCACCATCACCAAATAAGATACACGTTCCACGGTCAGTCCAATCTACTATACGCGAACAAATTTCCGCCCCTACCACTAAAACAGTCTTTGCTGCACCTGATTTGATATATTGATTTGCCATATCCAAGCCAAAAATCGCCCCCGAGCAAGCTGCCTGTATATCAAAGGCAACACATTTTTTAATGCCTAAACGATGCTGCAACATACAGCCAGTACTCGGATAAACATTATCCGGCGTTCCCGTTGCAACAATAATCATATCAATGACATTAGGTGAAATATCAGCCACCTCGATTGCTTGTCGTGCGGCAATTTCTGCCATACTAGAGGCCGTTTCATGCTTAGCCGCAATACGTCGACTCGTTATACCAGTGCGCTCAAAAATCCAGCTATCTGACGTATCAACTGTTTTTGAAATTTCTTCATTAGTTTTGATTTCGGCAGGTAAGTACCCTCCCGTACCAATTACTCTTGCATAAGTTGTCATACGTTTTCTCTCCTGCTTAGAGCTTGTTCAACCTGTTCACTAATTTTTTGAATTACATTCTTTTCTACTTCCACTTCAGCCACATGAATAGCCGTTTTAAAAGCAACCGCATCTGCACCACCATGGCTTTTGATCACTAAGCCCTTTAAGCCTAGGAAACTAGCTCCATTATGCAGTCTCGGATCTATACGGTCTTTAATTGCTTTTAATACTGGGTAGGCAATGAGTGCAGCCAATTTTGTAAAGGCGTTCTTGGCAAAAGACTCTTTCATAACCGAAGTAATCATTTTCGCTGCACCTTCAATAGATTTCAATGCAACATTACCAACAAATCCATCACAAACAATCAAATCAACCTTTTGATCACCCGCATTTAACGAGTTACCTTCTACATAGCCTATATAATTAAGGTGTGAATTTTCCAATAATTTAGCCGCAGATTTAACTTGTTCATTACCTTTGGTATCTTCTTCGCCAATATTAAGCAGTCCCACCTTAGGTGACGCAGTATCTTCTAAAGCCTTTACTACCTCAGCTCCCATCACTGCAAATTGAAATAAATTTTCTGCTGAACTATCAACATTTGCGCCAAGATCAAGCACGTGGGTATGCCCAAAAATAGACGGCATGGATGACATAATAGCAGGTCGATCAATCCCAGGCATCATTTTCAAAACGAATCTGGCCGTTGCCATTAAAGCACCAGTATTACCAGCACTCACACAAGCATCAGCACGCCCTTCGCGCACCAAATTAATGGCTACACGCATGGAAGAGTCTTTTTTATTTTTTAGCGCTTTAGCGGGTGATTCATCCATCGCGACACATTGTGAAGCATGCTGAATAGACAAGCGATCTTTAAATTCAACTAAACCTTGCTCAAGCAACGGCGTTAACACCTGCTCGTCACCAACCAAGATAAGTTGTAAGTCGGGATTGTTACGCAAACAATCTAGTGAAGCAGGGATAGTGGTACTGGTACCATGGTCGCCGCCCATTGCATCAATTGAAATTATCAAACTCACGTAAACAAAAACTCCAAAAGTTCTTACAAAAAAGCCGGACATAAAGTCCGGCTTTCAAAACTGATTAAACGTTCAAACTGTACAATAATTGCACAAGCAAAACCAACTTAATCTTCGTCACTCGCTACAATTTGGCGACCTTTAAAGAAGCCATCAGGTGTAACATGATGACGCAAGTGAGTTTCACCAGTTGTAGGGTCTTGAGAAAGTGTTTTCGCAGTTAATGAATCATGCGAACGACGCTGTCCACGTCTTGAACGAGTTACTTTGCTTTTTTGTACGGCCATTATTGGTCTCCAGTAATTTTTAGTTTAGCTAAAACAGAAAAAGGGTTGTCAGGTTCGTGTTCTTCTCTCTGAGGCTCAGGGAGCTTTGCAGTTAACGTAGATTGAAAACATGCACTTGCATGCCGTGGATAATCAGGCAAAGAAATAATGACTTCATCCTCAATAATCGCGGGCAAAGACATTTTATTATCTGCAATCATCATCGGCTCAAAACCTTCCTCTAAACGGTCAGCTTGCTCAATAGTTTGCACCATGCCTATTTTAACAGTCTTATTAACAGACCAAGCTAGTGCTTGCATACAGCTCTGACACGTTAAAGTTAAATTTCCTTCAATACGCCCTTCAATAATAGGAACTTTACCTTCCTTATAAAATTGTAAATCAACTTGCAATTCACCTTCTTTATCAAAAAGAAAATCACTAAGCCTGCCTAGCCTCTGCAAGCCTAAACGGCCTACTATATGGCTACGCCTTTCAGCAAATACAACGGGGTCTATAAGTTCGGGTAATTGATCTAACATAACTGTGCAATAATAGCGGTATTTGTAGCTTTCTGTCAATTGAATTATTATGCAAACCAATAACCTAGTCTTAGCATCCAGTTCTGAATACCGTAAAACACTATTAGATAAATTAAATTTACACTTTGTCTGTGCTCAGCCAAATATTGATGAAAGTGCCAAATCACTTGAACCACCAACAAAATTAGCCTTGCGTTTGGCAGAAGAAAAAGCAAAATCACTTGCTTTAACATACCCCAAACATTTTATTATTGGCTCAGATCAAGTGGCAATCATTAACCATACTCAACTGCACAAACCTGGCAACAAACAAGCAGCAATAGAGCAGCTGCGATTGTCTTCAGGCAAGCAGGTAAATTTTTATACCAGTGTTTGCGTACTAGACACGGCAAACAACCAACTTAAGAGTGCAATAGACATCTGTACTGTTCACTTTAAAAATTTATCCGAACAACAAATAAAACATTACATTAATATTGAACAGCCCTATAACTGCGCAGGAAGCTTTAAATCAGAAGGTTTAGGCATAGCGCTATTTGAACGCATTGAGGGCGACGATCCCAATGCCCTTATAGGCTTACCATTGATTAAACTGACTCAACTACTTAAAGAGTTCAATATTGATGTATTGTCGTAAATGACAATCTCACCGAACAGAAAGCTAATTAGCTCACTACCCTAATACGGTTTCAAGCGTATAGCCCTCTACCTCTATAATCTCTTTCAGACGCTTTAAGCCATCCATCTGAATTTGGCGTACTCGCTCACGCGTCACACCTAACTCACCAGCAACAACCTCTAAAGTAGCATGCTCATAACCACATAAGCCATAACGACGACAAATAACTTCTGCCTGTTTTTTAGAAAGCCGCATTAGCCATAATTTAATATTTGCCTTAATGCCATCATCATGTACTTGGTCTAATAGCGAATTTGCCTGCTCATCAGAAATTGAATCAACTAATGATCTATCTGCATCAAAAGGGCTAGGCGCATCAACTGAAGTCACTCGCTCATTTAACTTAAGCATCTTTTCCACAATCTTAACAGGCTTATTAAGATATTCAGCAATATCTCGTGCTTTAGGCTCGCTATCCAATGCTTGAGTTAAATGTCGCTGCGCTTTCAAATAAACATTCATTTCTTTAACAACATGAATAGGCAGCCGTATAGTGCGTGTTTGATTCATAATCGCACGCTCGATAGTCTGTCTTATCCACCAAGTGGCATAGGTAGAAAAGCGAAAACCCAGCTCAGGGTCAAACTTTTCCACCGCCCTGATCAAACCAAGATTGCCTTCCTCAATCAAATCCAATAAAGGTAAGCCTCTATTCAAATAACGACGCGCAATTTTTACCACCAAACGTAAATTACTTTCGATCATTATTTTTCGCGCTTCTTGGTCACCTCGTAATGCACGCTTACCATAAATTTTTTCTTCATCTACAGTCAGTAACTTTGAACGACTTAACTCATTAAGATAGAACTTTGTCACATCGAAATGTTGAGTATTTAGCGATTCATGTCCAGCAATAGCGACAGTTTCTGCCACTTCAACCGCAACAGGCTCAATGCTAAAATGATCACTACCCCCTTCAACAACAGCTACTTCATTTTCTACAGTACTCATTTAATCTTCCTTTACTATTTTGCGCCTTCGTTAATACTCAAAAAGCAAGCACTCCAACTATTTTAGCGCCCTATTTTGACAAGTATATGACAGGATTAACGGGGGTTCCATTTTTCCTGATCTCAAAATGCAAGGAAGGCTCAGCATTAGCCCCTACCCCCATTTCTGCAATATGTTGTCCAGCCTTTACCTTTTGCCCTTCCTTAACCAACAAACGACGATTATGCGCATAAGCACTCAAATACAAGTAATTATGCTTTATAATTAATAGCTTGCCATAACCAACTAGGCCACTACCACTATAAACAACAATCCCAGCTTCTGTAGCCCTAATATTTTGCCCTACATAGCCAGAAATATCAATTCCCTTTCCACCAGTGAGGTAAAATCCTCTTAATATTTTACCTCTTACTGGCCACCTCCAGTTCAACTTTAACATCTTTTTGTTATTTACTGAAATACTTGAACCTTTTTTATTTCCTCTTGATCTTTTCGTACTTTTTTTCTTAAATAACCTTAACTTCTGGCCAATATATATATTATAAGGCGGGGAGATCATATTCCAAGAGGCTAATCGCTTATACCCATGCCCCGACCTAAAGCCTACGGCATACAAAGTATCACCTTTTTTTATCGTGTAATATGATCCATTTATCAAATCACGCTGTTTAGGCTGGATTGGTGCCTTAGATTGAATATTTGTGCACCCCGTCACACTTATTAACAAAAATACGGTAATTAATAAGCAGGACATGCACTTTATTACAATTTTTTTTTGCCCAAACCACATAGTTTACTT
>CAZXJK010000035.1:0-15663 GCA_964640895.1 uncultured Methylomonas sp. | reverse complement strand
AAAAAAAAGGCTCCTTATTTAGAAATAAATAAGGAGCCTTTTTTGTGTAAAGAATTAATTTAAGCTGCAATACTCACTGCGCCTTTTAGTTTCTTCATGGCATTTTTTTCTAATTGCCTGATACGTTCAGCAGAGACATTATAGCGCTCTGCCAGTTCATGCAAGGTCATTTTTTTCTCAGTTAGCCAGCGACTAGTAACAATATCTTGGCTGCGCTCATCTAAGTCTTGTATCGCATTGCTAAGCAGACTTTCTTTATGTTCTTTCCAGTCTGCATTTTCAAGCATCAGAGCCGGGTCAGCGTTATGTTGCTCTAAATAAGAGACTGGCGCACTAAATGATTCTTCATTCGAATCTGACTCAGGCAGGTCAAAAGCCATGTCCTTACCATCTAAGCGTGTCTCCATCTCGTAAACTGTTTTGAGGTCTACGTTTAGGTTTTCTGCAATCGCTTCGGCTTCATTTTTAGAAAGCCAGCCAATATTCTTCTTTGACTTTCTGAGGTTAAAGAATATTTTGCGCTGAGATTTTGTTGTAGCAACTTTCACTATACGCCAGTTTTTAATGACATATTCATGAATTTCAGCACGAATCCAGTGTACGGCAAAAGATACCAGACGAATGTTAAGATCAGGATTAAAGCGTTTGACTGCTTTCATTAATCCTATATTACCTTCTTGGACAATATCATTCATCGGCAGGCCATAACCGTTATAACCTCGCGCTACATGAGCGACAAAGCGTAGGTTTGCCATAACCAGTTGTTTTGCAGCATCAAGATCTTCCTCATCTCGATAGAGCCTCGCTAGGGCGCGTTCTTGTTCTGCATTTAATTTATTAGTTTGACCAACAATATTAAGGTAAGAATCAAAATTCTCAGCTGTTAATGTAATAGGCAAGGCTAATGAACTAGACATGTAAAACTCCAATAATTGAACATATTGTGATTTTAGCACTCAATAGGTGAGAGTGCTAATAAAAATGAATTATTTGCGAAGTCATTCAAGAAATAGTGTAAATATAGGGTAAAATAGTCGTTTAATAAATTAAATAAGATACGGTAATGGATAATAAATTATTAGATATTCTGGCATGTCCACTATGCAAAAGCCCTTTAGTTTACGATAAAGCAGCACAAGAGCTTATTTGTAAAGCAGATCGACTTGCTTTTCCTGTTAGAGATGATATTCCGGTGATGTTAGAGGATGAAGCGCGTAAATTAACCAGTGAAGATATAGATAAGTTGTAATGAGTAAGGCTTTTAAAGTTGTCATTCCTGCTAGATATGCTTCTTCTAGGTTGCCTGGTAAGCCTCTTATTGATATTGCAGGAAAACCAATGGTTCTTCATGTTTGTGATCGGGCAAAAGAAGCAGGGGCGGCTGAAATTGTAGTCGCAACTGATGATGCGAGAATCTTGGATGTGGTTAAGAATTATGGTTTTGATGCAGTGATGACTAGCTCTGCACATCATAGTGGTACAGAGCGCTTGGCTGAAGTGACCGAGCTTTATAATTGGGACAGTGATGATATTATTGTTAACCTGCAAGGGGATGAACCGTTAATTCCACCTGAATATATTGCTTTGGCTGCCAGTGCGTTAGCGCAGCAGTCAGTCGCAGGAATAGCAACTTTAGCGGCTGAAATAACAGCGACTGAAGAGATTTTTAACTCTAATGCAGTAAAGGTTGTTTTGGATAAGCATAGTTATGCCTTGTATTTTAGTCGCGCTGCTATTCCATGGGATAGAGAAGGGTTTAAGCAAGCTGAATCAAAGCAAGCAAAAGTGAATGTTTATTTACGACATATTGGTATGTATGCCTATCGGGTTAGTTTTTTACGTCGCTATATACAGTGGGATACATCAATACTTGAAGGTATAGAAATGCTGGAGCAGCTAAGAATTCTTTGGGAAGGAGAGAAAATATTAGTTGCTAAAGTTGCTGTTACACCTGAGGCTGGTGTGGATACTGACGAAGATTTAAAAAGGGTCGCACGAAAATTGGCTTAGTAAGGAAGCATTGCACAAGACAGAAAAGTTAGGCTTGGATATTATTGAATCCTTTTTGTACCTTAGTTGCTATACAGATTTAATGTCTCATTATTTGATTATCAATATAATGGGGCATTATAGGCAATGATTCCTTAACGCTTATTTTGTAATTGATAACGCGCTAGATCGGAAATTTCTTCATCGGAGTCTGTCACAAAGTGTTCAAGGTGATAGCCGCGCTGTACAACAATATAGCGAACAAAATGATTTTCATCATTAATAAAGCGCTCCAGTAGCGTAGGTTTGCAATACCTTGCTACATTTGCTCTGACTCGCCAGTTGGGGTCACTTGCAAGTTGTTCGTGCCCATATTTAAGTCTGGCAATTGTTGAGCGAACTAGATGAGATTTATCACTAATCAGTCGCTTTAATGCAAAACCTTGTGCAACCGCTTCTAAACGTAAATATTCATCAGACTCAGAGCAAATTTTATTTGGGGTATAGTGTATGCCGTATAAATTAATCGTTTCTTCTGTCATGAGTGTTTTTATGCGTGTGAAATAGCGATTTAAGTTACTTGAGATTTATTATATTAGATTTTGATTATACAATTTATTTTAGTAATTATTGTGAAGTATCTCACAATAGTCTGTTTCTAAATTAGAGCGCTGCCTAAGTTGTTTATATCATTTGTAGTTAGTTTACCATTATGTAGTGCTGTTGCAACAAGTGCTTGTTTAATGCCTATTGTCTTTAATTGCTTTAAATCAGTGCTCCCCCGAATACCGCCAGCTGCAATAATATTATGCTCAGGATAAGTGGTAAAATAATGTTTTAATTTAAGAAAATCTGGGCCACTTTGGGAGCCTACCAAGCTTAGGGTCATTATAATTAGCTCTTTTGGCCATAAATGGCTTGCTGTATACAAGCTAGTATTTCCCATGGGGGTATCTTGAGCAGAAAAGTCTAGGGACAAAATAAATTGCTGGTTTATTTTTGTTAAGGTATGCATATCAATTGATTCAGTGCCGATAATGGCTGTGTATTGCGTTGCGCGTACAGGTAGAAAAAAGCGATTTAATTGACCGCAGTCAATGATGAAATCTAGCTGGGGAAAGCGTATAAAAGTACGGTTAATTAAGCTATTATTATTTCCTGTTCCCATTAAGGCGTTTAGATCAGCAATATAAAATTGTGTGAACGGCCAAATACTTAAATAAGCCTCAATAACATCATTGATATCACTGGAAGCGCACAGCGGGGTCGAGAGTGCTTGATAGTTATCTCTATCGCCTTGTTTTGCAAGCACAGCTTGTCCATCTTTAATATCTATAACAGGAATTATTTGCATCGTGCGTATCTTGGTTTTTGAATTTGTTACCGGAGGTGGTTTGATCGATCAAGCTTTGCCACAATCATTATTACAAGAAGCTTATTTAATGCGCAATGCATTAATTGATGATTTGCTTGTAATTCCAAATATAGAATTGCTGGTATTGCATGACAAACGCACTGCTATGCATCAAGGTAATTTACAGTGCTTAACTCTTGATCAAGGAATGGTTTTAGCAACATACTTGCAGGAAATACAGTCTTTATATGATGCCGTTTGGCTGATAGCGCCTGAGACAGAGGGTATTTTATTGCAATGGTGCCGGTTTTTTAATACGCAAGCCAAATTTTTATGCACTTCATCAGTAGTGGCTGTTGCGTTATGCCAAGATAAATTACAAACCATTAACTGTTTAAGTGCTGCAGGAATAGCGTGTGTGCCTACGCGTGCATATGTGGCACCAGCACAGGAGCAAGGCCATTGGGTGTTGAAAAATAATAATTCGGTGGGCTGTGATGAAGTGTATTTATTGAGATCTGCACAAGATTGGCATGTAATATTAGCTCAACTTAAGGCAAGTAATGAATATATCATTCAACCTTATATTAAAGGTAGGGCTATGAGTTTATCTTGTCTATTTTACCAAGGAAAAGCTTATTTTATTTGTTGCAATGAACAGCATGTGCAAATTGAGAAACAGCAGTTTGTATTAACAGCCTGTACGGTACATGTGCAAGCAGAGCAAGCACAACAATATCAGCAGTTATGTTCTAGCATTGCTGTGGCAATTCCTGAATTGTTTGCTTATGTTGGTATTGATTTTATCCAAACTGAATCGGGGGAGTGTTTGGTTTTAGAAATTAACCCGCGATTAACCAGTTCTTATGCTGGTATTAAATCTGCATTAGGGATTAATATTGCTGCGCAGGTTTTGCGTTTAGCCAATAATGAGCAACCGATATTAACAAAAAGTACCGAACAATCCATACGAATAGATATAAATAACGGAACTATCAATGCAAGATAATATTATTGGTTGGGATATTGGCGGGGCCAATTTAAAAGCGGCATGTTTGACCTCGTTAGGTGCCGTATTGTCTGTTTACCAAGAGCACTGCCCCTTATGGCAAGGTATGCAGGCTTTAGAGCAGGCGTTAACTAAAATTTTAGCTAAATTACCTGCACAAATAACCCAGCATGCACTTACCATGACTGGTGAGTTGGTTGATTTATTTGATGACAGAGCGCAAGGCGTACAGGCAATTATTGCACTAATGCAAAAAATCTTGCCACAGCAGTCGATAGTTGTCTATGCAGGTCGATTGGGTTTTATTAAGGCTGAAGACGTTACCTCGGAACACTATGATGATATTGCTTCAGCCAACTGGTTAGCCAGTGCTTCCTATGTCGCTCAATTTATAGAACAAGGGTTATTTGTTGATATCGGCAGTACCACCACAGATATTATTTTGCTGAAAAATCATCAGGAAAATGCATTAGGTTATACAGATTTTCAACGTTTAACGACAGGTGAATTAGTTTATACAGGCTTAGTGCGCACTGCTGTGATGGCGGTGGCGCAGTCAGTCTATTTTGCAGGTAATGAAGTGGGCTTAATGAGTGAATGTTTTGCAACCATGGCAGATGTTTACCGCTTAACCAGTGAGCTTAATGAGAAGCATGATCAGAGTGATGCTGCTGATGGTCAGGCTAAAACCAGCCAAGCCAGTGCGCAGCGTTTGGCGCGAATGTTGGGCTGTGATGTACAAGATTTTACTATGCCTCAGTGGCAGCAGTTGGCTTATGCTATTCGTGAGCAGCAATTATTGCGTATTCAGCAGGCAAGCCAAAGAATATTGTCCAGATTAGATCACCGAGAGAATGTTGTCTTAATTGGCGCAGGAATAGGGCGTTTCTTGGTGCAAGAGCTGGCGCAACGTTTGGGCTTTGATTATAAGGACTTTAGAGAATTGTTGGTGGCAGAGGTGCTGAAAAACGATAATAATGGGGTAATGGATGTGGCTGATTGTGCACCTGCAGTTTGTGTTGCTTATTTTGCAATGAAGGAACTTTGCTCCGATTTATATTAAATCGGTAGTAGATTCTGAGCGTGAAGCATTACATGTTAAACTACGCCAAAAAAGTCATATAGATTGTATTTAAAATTAAGGTAAAGATTGAATGTCTGACAATACAGAAATGTTAATAAATTATCGCCAGCATGTGGCAGAAAGAGCAGAAACTGGCGTGGTGCCGCAGCCGTTAAAAGCAGAGCAAGTTGCTGCATTGGTTGAGCTCATTAAACAGCCACCTGCTGGCGAAGAGGCGTTTTTATTAGATTTATTAACCAATCGTATTCCAGCAGGTGTTGATGAAGCGGCTTATGTGAAAGCTGGATTTTTAGCTGCAGTGGCTAAAGGCGAAGTAATTTCACCTATTATAGACGCAGCCCGTGCGACTGAATTATTAGGCACAATGTTAGGGGGCTATAATATTGCTCCACTGATAGGATTTCTGGATAACGATACTTTGGCACCGATTGCAGTGAATGCTTTATCGCATACTCTATTAGTCTTTGATGCCTTTCATGATGTCCAAGAAAAAGCAGAAGCGGGTAATGCCTTTGCTAAACAAGTCGTGCAATCATGGGCTGATGCGGAGTGGTTTACCAACAAAGCGGAAGTACCTGCAAAATTAACGGTCACGGTTTTCAAAGTAACGGGTGAAACTAATACGGATGATTTATCACCTGCACCTGATGCGTGGTCACGCCCTGATATTCCTTTGCATGCACAAGCCATGTTAAAAATTCCTAGAGAGGGAATTACTAATGCAGAGCAACAAATTAATGCACTAAAGGAAAAAGGCTTTCCAGTTGCCTATGTTGGTGATGTAGTCGGTACGGGGTCTTCACGTAAATCAGCAACAAATTCAGTACTTTGGTTTACGGGGGATGATATTCCTTATGTGCCGAACAAGCGTGCGGGTGGTATCTGTATTGGTGGCAAAATTGCGCCCATTTTCTTTAATACCATGGAAGATTCAGGTGCCTTACCCTTTGAGTGTGATGTAGAAAATATGGCCATGGGAGATGTCATTGACATCTACCCTTACCAAGGTGTCGTAAAGCGTCATGATACCGATGAAGTCGTTTGTGAGTTTGCTTTAAAAACAGATGTTTTATTAGATGAAGTGCGTGCAGGTGGGCGTATTCCTTTAATTATTGGTCGTGGCTTAACAGATAGAGCACGTAAGGCGTTAGGATTGGATGCTTCGGATGTTTTTCGTCGTCCGGTTGATGCCGAACAAAGCAATAAAGGCTTTACTTTAGCACAAAAAATGGTAGGTAAAGCGTGTGGTGTAGAGGGGGTACGCCCTAATACTTATTGTGAACCGCATATGACTACGGTAGGCTCGCAAGATACCACTGGCCCCATGACGCGTGATGAATTAAAAGATTTAGCATGCTTAGGTTTTTCGGCTGATTTG
This sequence comes from uncultured Methylomonas sp., assembly GCA_964640895.1. Taxonomy (GTDB): domain Bacteria; phylum Pseudomonadota; class Gammaproteobacteria; order Methylococcales; family Methylomonadaceae; genus Methyloprofundus. The sequence goes on along the minus strand of CAZXJK010000035.1, from coordinate 8,849 downwards.
GTCATGCAGTCTTTTTGTCATACCGCAGCCTACCCAAAACCTATTGATGTTGCCATGCAACATAGTTTGCCTGATTTTATTATGAATCGAGCAGGGGTCGCTTTACGTCCTGGTGATGGCATTATTCATTCATGGTTAAACCGGATGTTATTACCTGATACGGTGGGTACAGGTGGGGACTCACATACGCGCTTTCCAATCGGCATTTCTTTTCCTGCGGGTTCTGGCTTGGTTGCTTTTGCAGCGGCAACGGGAGTCATGCCTTTGGATATGCCTGAATCAGTATTAGTACGCTTTTCCGGTGAAATGCAAGCAGGAATTACTTTACGCGACCTAGTCAATGCAATTCCTTTCGCGGCTATTGAACAAGGACTATTAACGGTTGAGAAAAAAGGTAAGAAAAATGTCTTCTCAGGTCGTATTTTAGAGATTGAAGGTTTACCTGAGTTAAAAGTAGAGCAAGCATTTGAATTATCTGATGCCTCAGCGGAGCGTTCTGCAGCAGGTTGTACTATTCGTTTAGGTGAGGCTCCAATTCGTGAATATATTAATTCAAATGTTACTCTCTTAAAATGGATGATTGTGGAAGGCTATGGTGATGCGCGTACCATTGAACATCGTATCCAAGATATGCAAGCTTGGTTGGCTAAGCCTACATTGATGGAGCCAGATGCTGATGCTGAATATCATACGGTACTGGAAATTGATTTGAATCAGATCAAAGAGCCTATTATGGCCTGCCCTAATGATCCTGATGATGTAAAAACTTTGGCAGATGTTGCTGGTACAAAAATTGACGAAGTATTTTTGGGGTCGTGCATGACCAATATTGGCCATTTCCGTGCTGCAGGAAAATTATTGGAAAAAGAAAACGGTCGTTTACCAACGCAGTTATGGGTATCACCACCAACAAAAATGGATCAAGCACAACTGACTGAAGAAGGCTATTACAGTATCTTTGGTAAAGCAGGTGCCCGTATGGAAATGCCAGGGTGTTCTTTATGTATGGGCAATCAGGCTCGAGTTGCAGATAATGCAACGGTTGTATCTACGTCCACTAGAAACTTCCCTAACCGACTTGGCAATAACGCCAATGTTTATTTAGGTTCAGCTGAATTGGCTGCGGTTTGCTCGATTTTAGGCAAGATTCCGACTGCTGAAGAGTATATGACTTATGTTAATCAGATTAGTGCGACAGCGGAAGATACTTATCGCTATTTGAACTTTGATCAGATTAAGAGTTATGAGGATAAGGCTGGTTCTGTAGAGATTTAGGGTGGAGCTAAAAATTTACGTAACTACGTGTGTTGTAATTAAGTAGATATATGAAGTAATATTTTTTCGTCCCTTATGCTCTTTAGGGGACGAGAAATCAATGAGTAAATAATGAATATAAAAGAATACATGGCCACTTTAGGTCAACAAGCAAAAGTGGCGGGTCGTGAAGTTAGTCGTGCTGATTCAGGAAGAAAAAATGCTGCTTTGTTGGCGATTGCAGAGCAATTAGACCTGCAAACAGATTTTTTGGCAGCAGAAAATGCTAAAGACTTATTGGCAGGTAAAGAAAAAGGCCTGGATGCTGCTTTATTAGATCGTTTGGAATTAACTTCCGCTAGAATTCAAGCAATGATTGAAGGTTTACAAGAAGTCGCGGCTTTACCTGATCCTGTCGGTGCTATTTCAGGTTTAGATTACCGCCCAAGTGGTATTCAAGTCGGTAAAATGCGCGTACCATTAGGCGTTATTGGTATTATTTATGAGTCACGTCCGAATGTGACTGTGGATGCAGCGGCTTTATGTTTAAAGTCAGGTAATGCTTGTATTTTGCGTGGCGGATCTGAGTCGATTCATTCCAATAAAGCGATTGCGAGTTGCATTGCTAAAGGTTTAGAGCAAGTTGGCTTGCCTATGCAAGCAGTACAGGTAGTTGAAACAACTGATAGAGCTGCAGTGGGTGAATTAATTACATTGAATGACTATGTGGATGTTATTGTGCCGCGTGGTGGTAAAAGTTTGATTGAGCGTATTTCCAAAGAAGCGACTATTGCAGTTATTAAGCATTTGGATGGTATCTGTCACGTTTATATTGATGGTGCGGCAGATATTAGCAAAGCAGTTGATATTGCCGTGAATGCGAAAACACATCGTTATGGCGTTTGTAATGCGATGGAAACCTTGTTGGTTGCCGAATCTATTGCGGCTCAAGTACTACCGAAACTTGCCAGACAATATAAAGCTAAAGGTGTAGAGTTACGTGGCTGTTTGAAAACCTGTTCTATTGTGCCTGATTGCATACGTGCAACCGAAGAAGATTGGCAGACTGAATATTTGGCACCTATTTTATCGATTAAAATAGTGGTTGATATTGATGCCGCTATGGCACATATTAATCAGTTTAGTTCAGGACATACCGAATCTATTGTGACTGAAAACTATACTTTAGCACGGCGGTTCTTACGTGAAGTAGACTCTAGTTCAGTAATGGTGAATGCTTCCACACGCTTTGCAGATGGTTTTGAATATGGATTAGGGGCTGAAATTGGTATCAGTACCGATAAGTTGCATGCGCGTGGCCCAGTTGGCTTGGAAGGCTTGACTAGTTTAAAATATGTGGTATTAGGTGATGGTCATATTCGTCAGTAAATGATTGGCATTTATGGAGGTACGTTTAATCCGATTCATTATGGGCATTTACGTACTGCCATAGAAGTGCGAGAAATTTTTGGCTTAGATGAGTTGCGTTTATTGCCGTGTGCACAGCCTGCACACCGCGTGACGCCAGAAGTCAGTTCGGAACAGCGTTTGCAGATGTTGCAACTTGCTATTTCGGGGGCACCTGAATTACAGATTGATACCCGTGAATTAGAACGTGCTGGTATCTCTTATATGGTTGATACTTTGGCTGCTATTCGTGCTGAAACTTTGCAGGTGCCCATTATTCTCTTTATTGGCATGGATGCTTTTAATGGTTTAACGAGCTGGCATCGATGGCAAGAACTGTTCAGCTATGCACATATTGTTGTGATGACTCGGCCAAAATTTGGTGTAGAAAAGCTTCCTGATTTTATTAAAAATAAACAAGTTAGCGATAGACAGTCGTTAAAATCTTGTCCAAGTGGTAAAATCTATTTTCAACAAGTAACACAATTGGAAATTTCAGCAACCTTTATTAGAAGGATCTTTGCTGAAAATAACAACCCTGGATTTTTATTACCAAAATCCGTTATTAATTATATACAAACGCACCGATTGTACGGTGCTTGATCGTTTTTAGGAAATTGAATGCAAGCAGAAGATTTATTAGCCCTTGTGACTAATGTGTTAGATGAGCGTAAAGCAGAAAATGTTGTCACCATTGATGTGATTGGCAAAACCAGCTTTACCGATTATATGGTGATTGCCACTGGAACTTCGGCAAGACATATTAAAGCTTTATGTGGATATGTATCGCAAGCCCTAAAAGAGCAAGATATATTGCCTTTAGGAGTAGAAGGTGGGCAAGGCTCTGAGTGGGTCTTGGTTGATTTAGGTGATGTGATTTTACATGTCATGACAGCACAGACACGTGAATTTTATCAATTAGAAAAGTTGTGGACTGTGGATAATTTTGTTGCAGAAGCAGAATACGAAGAAGAGTCATTGCGAACTTAATTAGGAACGCTTTATGAAAAAGATTGTTACCAATGTGTTGTTTGCTGCTTTGAGTATGCCTGCTGTTGCTGCAACAACGCCTGACATAAAAGAAGGCTTGTGGGAAGTGCGGACACAGGCAAATATTCCAGGCATGCCTGTAGAGTTGCCTGTGCAAACTGTGCAGCAATGTTTTACCAAACAAAGCATGAACCCGAAGAATATTTTGCAAAATAGTCGCTGTAAGATGCAAGATATGGATATTCAAGCTAACTCTGTTAAATGGAAAATGACCTGTCAGCAGCAAGGGATGCAGTTGCACGGTGGCGGGGATATTCAATATCAGAAAACCTCATTTGTGGGGACAACTACAATGCTTATGCAAGGTGGCCCCCAAGGTTCAATGACTATGCAGGCGCAAATCACTGGGCGTTATATCGGGAAATGCCGCTAGGATTTCGTTATAATAACATTTATATGTTTTTTAAATTATTTGAGAGTTATTCATGATTCAAGGTAGTATCGTAGCGTTAGTCACCCCAATGTTTGATAACGGCGATGTGGATAAGGACAGTCTTAAAAAATTAGTAGAGTTCCATATTGAGCAGGGTACTGATGCCATTGTTGCTATGGGTACTACTGGCGAGTCAGCGACTTTGAACGAACATGAGCATATGGATGTGGTCAAAGCAGTAGTCGATTATGTAGCGGGACGTATTCCTGTTATTGCTGGGACTGGAGCCAATTCAACGACAGAAGCGATTAGTTTAACGCAAGCGGCTAAAGTTGCAGGAGCAGATGCCTGCTTGTTAGTAACACCTTATTATAATAAACCGACGCAAGAAGGTTTATATCTGCATTATAAAGCTGTGTCTGAAGCGGCTGATATTCCGCAGATTTTATATAATGTTCCAGGGCGAACTGCTTGTGATATGTTGCCGGAAACGGTAGGTCGTTTAGCGAAAATAGCAAATATAGTCGGTGTGAAAGAGGCGACAGGTGATTTATCTCGCGTGCCTGTGTTACGTGAATTATGTGGTGAAGATTTCGCCTTGTATACAGGGGATGATGCTAGTAGCTGTGAATTTTGTCTACTAGGGGGTAATGGCAGTATTACTGTTTCAGGTAATGTCGCACCCCGCTTGGTGCATAATATGATTACTGCGGCAATTAACGGTGATCGTGAAACCGCAACTAGCGTAGATGCTAATTTACGTGGCTTGCATAAACACTTATTTATCCAGTCCAATCCTATTCCAGTTAAATGGGCTGTTGCCGAGCTTGGTTTAATGGGGCTGGGTATTCGATTACCTTTGACTCAATTAACAGCAGATTGTTTTGACGAAGTGCGGGCTGCCATGCAACAAGCAAAGGTGCTTTAGTTTTTCTATCTTACCGACAATTGTTCTGCACTTAAAGTAGATGTAACTTGCAATTGCCAAACATATTTTTGTTTTCCATGTTTCTGCATGGGAACTATTATCAATCAAGTTAGATGAAACCCAGCAAAATTATTTTTATTCTTTCTTTAGCGCAATTAACAGCTTGTAGCTATTTTTTTCCTGATAAAGAAACAGACTATGTGTATAGCAAGGCAGTGCCGCCTTTAGAAATGCCGCCTGATTTACGTGCAGAAAAGCAACAAATAGCTGCTGATGATGGCGTAGGAGCCTCCTCAGTTACTTTGGCGAATACCGTAGAATATTTTAAAGATGATTTAGGTGCTTATTTACGCATTAATTCACCTTTTGCGCGTGTTTGGCGCGTGGTCGGCAAAGCGATAACTGCACAATCTATTGAAATTGTTGATAAGGATCGCTCGCATGCAACTTATTACGTTAAGTATGATTCTGCTCTACAAGAAGTTGCCGATGGTTCATTCTGGGATGAAGTCGTTTTTTTCTTTGGCAGTGATGTACATCAGGAAGAACTGTATATGATTTATCTGGCTGAAGCTGAATCAGGAACGGGTACGGGTGTATTTGTTCAAGATGAACATGGCAACAGTGTCTCATCAGGAGATGGCGAGAAATTATTAAACTTACTTTATGATGCAATTAAAAAGGATTTTGAAGGCTAAAATTAATGTAACATTTTATAATGTTGCCTACACTCTTGTAGGTGTAGGTTTATCTGCACATTGCGGCTAAAGCCACACCTACGGATTAATATTTTACTAAACTTTCTTAGTTTAGGCATTAGTTGCCTCACCTTCAGCTATCAACATCATTTCTTTAACTCTAATTTAAAATACTTGAGCACACTTCATTAGCTCATTATTAACTCACACAAACATTCTTTAACATGCTTAAAATTTCTGGCTCTGCCGCACTTTCAAAATTTCGAATTCAAAAACTACTCAATGACTTACAAACGGTAGATGCAAGTATCAGTGATGTTGCAGCGAGTTATTTGCATTTTGTTGACACTGATACTGAGCTTAGTAGTGAGCAGCAAACTATTTTAGAGAAATTATTAGCTTATGGTTCCACTGTTGAAAATAGTTCAATAGAAAATGGCATTAATTGTTGGGTTATTCCACGTCCAGGAACAATCTCTCCGTGGTCTAGTAAAGCAACCGAAATTTCTCAGCGCTGTGGTCTGAACACGATAGAGCGATTAGAGCGTGGTATTGCCTACACGATTTATACTGAAACAAAATTGAGTGCTACTCAGCAAACGGCTATACATGCTTTATTGCATGACCGAATGACGCAAGCTGTTATCACCGATATTGAGCATGCTAATATTTTTACTCATCACCAACCGCAGCCTGGCACTACGGTTGCCATTATGCAACAAGGGCGAACTGCTTTAGCAACAGCTAATACTGAGTTGGGTCTAGCCTTATCCAATGATGAAATTGATTATTTAACTGATAGTTTTACTGCATTAGGGCGTGATCCGAGTGATGTTGAATTAATGATGTTTGCACAAGCTAATTCCGAGCATTGTCGTCATAAAATCTTTAATGCAGGCTGGACGATTGATGGCGTAGATGAGGCTAAGTCGCTGTTTAGTATGATTCGTAATACCGCGGAGCAGAATCCTGAAGGCATTCTATCGGCCTATAGTGATAATGCTTCGGTTGCTGAAGGTTCCATTGCCAATGTTTTTATTCGTGATCCGCACACAGGTGAGTATGCATACACTGAAGAAGCCGCACATTTATTAATGAAAGTGGAAACTCATAACCATCCCACTGCGATTGCCCCGTATTCAGGTGCGGCTACTGGTTCAGGTGGAGAAATCCGTGATGAAGGTGCAACTGGACGTGGTTCTGCTACTAAAGCAGGCTTAACCGGTTTTACCGTTTCCAATTTAAAAATTACTGGCTTTGTGCAACCTTGGGAAACTGATAATGGTAAACCAGAGCGCATTGCTTCTGCTTTAGATATTATGCTGGATGGGCCAATTGGTGCTGCTGCCTTTAATAATGAGTTTGGCCGTCCGAATATTGCAGGTTACTTTCGTAGCTTTGAGCAAGTAGTCGTCGGCAGTGACGGCGATAGCTTACGCGGTTATCATAAGCCGATTATGATTGCAGGCGGTATGGGGAATATTCGGCCGATGTTGGTTGATAAACATAAGATCCCAGCAGGTTCTTTGATTATTATTCTCGGCGGCCCAGCCATGTTAATTGGTTTGGGCGGCAGTGCGGCTTCCTCGCAAACTTCAGGGGAAAGTGCAGCTGAATTAGATTTTGCTTCAGTGCAACGTGAAAATCCAGAAATGGAACGCCGTTGTCAGGAAGTCATCAACCATTGTAATGCCTTGGGTGATGACACGCCTGTTGTCTCAATTCATGATATAGGGGCGGGTGGTTTATCCAATGCGGTACCTGAAATTATTCATGACTGTGAGCAAGGTGGAATTTTTGAATTGCGCAAAGTCAATAATGATGATCAAGGTATGACACCAATGCAAATCTGGTGTAATGAAGCGCAAGAGCGTTATGTGGTCGCTATTAAACCAGAATCGTTGGAACTATTTGAAGCATTTTGTGCACGCGAGCATTGTTTATATGCGGTGATTGGTGAAGCAACGGATAACGAACATTTAACCTTAAAGGATGAAATGTTTGGTGATAAACCAGTCGATATTCCGATGTCGGTCTTATTTGGTAATTCCCCAAAATTACATCGTGATGTTAAGAGGATTACCATTGAACAGCAGGCTCTAGATTTTTCACAAGTCGAAATGGCCGAAGCGGTTAAGCGTGTGTTAGCTTTTCCTGCCGTTGCTGATAAAAGCTTCTTGATTCATATTGGTGATCGTTCGGTTACCGGTTTGGTGGTACGCGATCAAATGGTCGGTCCTTGGCAAATTCCTGTCGCGGACGTGGCAGTCACTGCATCAGGTTTTCAAGCCTTAACGGGTGAAGCAATGGCGATGGGTGAACGGACACCATTAGCCGTTATTAATGCACCTGCCTCAGGGCGTATGGCGATTGCTGAAGCGCTTACCAACTTGGCTGCGGCACGTATCGAGTCATTAAAGCATATCAAAATTTCAGCCAACTGGATGGCTGCTGCCGGCAGCGAAGGTGAAGATGCAGCTTTATTTGATACTGTTAAAACGGTTGGTATGGAATTATGCCCTGAATTAGGTATTGCTATTCCTGTGGGTAAAGATTCTTTATCCATGAAGACCGTATGGCAAGAGGATGGTCAAGAAAAAACCATGACATCTCCGCTATCATTAATTATTACTGCCTTTGCCCCTGTGCTGAATGTCAGCCAAACCTTAACCCCTGAATTAAAAAATGAGGACAGTGTTTTAATCTTAGTGGATTTAGGGCAAGGTAAAAACCGTTTGGGTGGCTCCGTGCTGGCACAAGTATATCAGCAAATGGGTCAGGAAGTACCCGATGTAGATGATGCGGCATTATTGAAAGCTTTTTTTAATACGATTCAAACTTTGAATGCTAATGCTCATCTGTTGGCTTACCATGATCGTTCCGATGGCGGTTTGTTAGCGACTGTGACAGAAATGCTATTTGCAGGGCGTAAAGGTGTTGAGCTGGAATTAGACCGTCTAGGTGATGATGTGTTAGCCACCTTATTTAATGAAGAGCTGGGAGCAGTTGTTCAGGTCAAACAAAGTGATTGTGATGCTGTCTTGGATGCTTTTTCAGCAGCTGGCTTAGCGGAAAGTACGCATCTAATCGGCTGGGTAGTGGAAGAAGAGCAACAGCTTAATATCAGTTACCAAGGCGA
>CAZXJK010000034.1:0-16135 GCA_964640895.1 uncultured Methylomonas sp. | reverse complement strand
AAATTTGATGCTATATTTCGACAGCCTAGCGCAAGGCGCTAAACAAGCGACTACGATAGTGAAAAATTACCCTAGCAATGCTTGGGGTTTGTATGACATGCACGGGAATGTTTGGGAATGGTGTATGGATATTTGGCAAGCGCAGTTGGGGGGTGATGCACAGGCCGACCCTTGGTCAAGTAATGGAGAAAGTCATGAGCGGTTACTAGATAATGTCAACCGGGTTGTTCGTGGTGGCTCGTGGTTCAACGATGGCGGAGGCGTGCGTTCTGCTGTGCGTCACTGCGACTCGCCAGCTGGGCGTAGCAACGGTACTGGCTTTCGGCTTGCCCTAGGTCAGTAAGTAAGAGTGGTCAGCGGGAGCGGTAATACAGGCTAAGTAGCTATCATGCTGGACACTGAGGGACGAAGTGGCAAGGCATGATAGCGGCCAGATAAGCCTATATTTTGTGGGGCGGGGTGTGAGTGATTGCTTAACGTTAGGATGCGTTGCTTTACATCGTTTATTATCACCCAGTATTTCCATTCTAGGCGAGCAGTCATTGTTTTACACTATTCCCACAAAACTTTTGCCCCACTGTGGCTCTCTTGCGTTATGATGAGCAAAATGTATGCAATTTGCGTACACCTTTATTGAATACTATTGTTAAATTTATGAGCGACAACTCTGAAAATGGCCTGGATTACAGTGCTGTAATTGATCCTTTTGCCCAGCGCGAAGCAGCAAAATATGAGCAACCTATCCCTAGCCGCGAGCTGATATTGGAGCTGATTGCAAAGACGGGCAGGCCGGTAGGGCGCAAGCATATTGCTGAGGCTTTTGCACTGGAATCAGATGACCAGCTAGAGGCTTTGCGCCGTCGCCTGCGGGCGATGGAGCGTGATGGCCAGTTGTTGTTTAATCGCCGCCAGCAATATTGCTTGGTGGATAATCAAGATCTAATTCCCGGGCGTATTTTGAGTTATGCCGATGGCTTTGGTTTTTTACAGCCTGAGGATGGCGGTGATGATTTGTTTATTTCACCGCGTGAAATGCGCAAGGTATTACACAATGACCGTGCCTTAGTGCGAGTGGCAGGCTTTGATCGTAAAGGTCGGCGTGAAGGCAAGATTATTGAAGTCTTAGAGCGGAATACTAAAGAAGTGGTGGGTCGCTTTGTCAAAGAGCATGGCGTGCAATTTGTGCAGCCTGATAATAAAAAAATCACTCAAAATATTCTTATTCCGAAAGGCAAGGGTAACGGTGCCAAAAAAGGGGAGATGGTGGTGGCGACCATCACTGAACAGCCGACCATGCGTAGTCAGCCTATTGGTGAAATTGCAGAAGTTTTGGGTTCGCATATGGCACCGGGTATGGAAATTGATGTTGCCATTCGCACTTATGAATTACCTAATGTTTGGCCTGATGCAGTATTGGCACAAATTAAGCCATTTAAAAAGGAGGTTACTGAGGACGCAAAACAAGAGCGCGTGGATTTGCGCGATGTGCCGTTAGTCACCATTGATGGTGAAGATGCGCGTGATTTTGATGATGCAGTTTTTTGTAGCAAGACTTCGAAGGGCTGGAAATTATTGGTGGCGATTGCCGATGTGTCGCATTATGTACAGCCAGGTACCGCTTTAGATTTAGAGGCAAAAAATCGCAGCACTTCCGTGTATTTTCCTGAGCAAGTTATTCCGATGTTGCCTGAGGTGTTGTCCAATGGCTTGTGCTCAATAAATCCAGATGAAGACCGTTTGTGTATGGTCTGCGAGATGATTATTAATGCGCAAGGGCAAGTGACCCGTTCGCGCTTTTTTGATGCGGTGATGCGCTCACATGCGCGACTTACTTATCATAAAGTATCGGCTATCTTGGAGGATGACAATAAGAAGCTGCGCAAGAAGTATAAAGCAGTGGTGCCACATTTAGAGCAAATGTATGCTTTATACCAAGCCATGCGCGGCCAGCGGGAAGTGCGCGGCGCAATGGATTTTGATACCCAAGAAACGCAGATTGTTTTTGGTGAAGATCGTAAAATAGAAAAGATTGTGCCCACGCAACGTAATGATGCGCATAAGCTGATTGAAGAGTTTATGATTGCGGCGAATAGTGCGGCAGCGCGTTTTTTGAATCGCAAAAAAATGCCACGATTATTGCGTATACATGAAGGGCCGTCTGATGAAAAAATTAAGTCTCTAAAAACCTTTTTAGGGGAAGTGGGCTTGCATATGGGGGGAGGTGATAAACCTACACCAGTGGATTATATGCACCTAACCAGTTTGATAAAAGGTCGTCCCGATGCGCATTTGATTCAAACGGTATTGTTGCGTTCAATGTCGCAAGCGGTGTATAGCCCTGAGACAAAAGGCCATTTTGGTTTGGCTTTGGATGCGTATACGCATTTTACCTCACCCATTCGCCGTTACCCTGATTTGATGGTGCATCGTGCGATTCGCCATTGCTTGCAAGGCAAGTCGCCAGAGAGTTTTTATTGTGGCTTCCCAGAAATATCTACTTTGGGTGAGCATTGTTCTTCTAATGAACGCCGTGCCGATGAGGCCACCCGTGATGTGGTCAGTTGGCTAAAATGCGAATTTATGCAGGACAAAATTGGCGAGACATTTGCTGGGGTTATTTCGGCAGTGACTGGTTTTGGTTTTTTTGTGGAATTGGCTGATTTATATGTTGAAGGCTTAGTGCATGTAACGGGCTTGGGGCAAGATTTTTTCAAATTTGATCCCGTTAGTCATCAGCTAAAAGGTGAGCGCACTGGCAAGACCTATCGTTTAGGGGATAGTGTCAGCGTGATTGTTGCTGGCGTTAATTTAGATGATAAAAAAATTGATTTTGAATTATTGGACCAACAAAAAAAGCAAAGGCGATCAGGCGGAGGAGAGTCAGATATTCCACCGACTCACACTAAGAAGAAAGCTAAACCAGTAAAGTCCGAGAAGAAAAAAAGTAAACATAAGCACAGTAAAGTAAAGAAAAAGGCTAAAGCACATAAGAAGGATCCGAAATGAGTTTAGCAAAAGTATTTGGTGTGCACGCAGCACAGTCGGCATTAGATTATTCACCTAAAAAAATTAATCAGGCTTGGGTAGATCAAAAACGCCAAGATGAGCGGGTGCTATCTTTAGTAAAAGGTTTAAAGAAACATAATATCAGTATTGAAAAGGCGGATCGCAAGAAGTTGGATAACTTGTCTAAGGGCGGTAATCACCAAGGCATTGTCTTAGAAGTCGAGATGCCAGCAGTGCGCTCGGAGAGCGATTTGAAGTCAGTGGTTACAGCAAGTGAACAAGTGCCATTTTGGTTGATTTTAGACCATGTGCAAGATCCACATAATTTAGGCGCGTGTTTGAGAACGGCTGATGCAGCGGGGGTGCAAGGTATTATCGTGACTAAAGATCAGGCGGTCGGTATTACGCCTGCTGTGTGTAAAGTCGCGAGTGGTGCAGCAGAGACGGTGCCTGTTTATCAAGTGACCAATTTAAGCCGCACTATCTCTTGGCTAAAAGAACAGGGCATTTGGATTGCAGGTGCAGCAGGTGAGGCAGAGAAAGATATTTATGCAATGGATGTCAATATGCCGTTAGCTTTGGTGATGGGGGCAGAAGAGAAGGGTATGCGTCGTTTAACGCGTGAGCAGTGTGATTTTTTGGTTAAAATTCCGATGCAGGGCAGCGTGGATAGTTTGAATGTGTCAGTGGCGGCAGGAGTATTAATTTATGAGATTTATCGGCAACGATTAGGAGCATAAATTATGGGGGTGCTGGAGCAGTTAAGGCAAGAGGCGGGTCAAAAGAAATCATCTGAGCAACAGGGAGTTGATCTAGGGCAGCAGCGTGAACAGCTTTATAAAACGAAAATATTGCCCAAAATGCAAGAGGTGCTCAAATATTTGCAAGAGTTGGTTGAGCATTTAAATTATTTGGAAGTGCCGATACAGATAGAAAATTACACTGCAAAATATTCTAAATTAGGGGTTTTGGCACAAAAGAATTATAAGATTAATACCGATGGTTATGGTGGCTTTACTGCTTTGGATAAGTTGCAACATATTAATGTGACGTTTTATTGTGAAGGTTCAGGTGAGTTGCAGCACGTGGTGCATACCAAATCTGCAATAGAGCAGGAAGTGGCTTTTTTACATAATAACCGGCTCACTTCAAAAATTCATAGAACGGCTAAAAGTGTTAACGGTGAAGAGGTGGCTAATTTTAGTATCTTACGTAAAATTCCTGTGCGAGTTCGCTTTGTTGTAGATTATGAGCAGTCACGTATTAAACTTTTGATTAATAATTATGAGGATTTTTCTGTTTTTGCGGAAAGCTATAAGGCAGAAGAGCTTAGTACCGAGTTCCTTGACGAGCTAGCGCGTTATTTATTACGCCAAGATAATAACTTTATTAAGGCAGAGATTACCGATGAGTATCGTGAAAATTTACGTAAAAAACTACAGGCCATTAAGCGAGCTGAGCAACATGAGTTGGCTCTAAAAGAGGCAGAAGAAGAACGTTTACATGAGTTGGAAGAGCAAAATAAATTGTCCTATAAAATGAAATCCTTTATTGCAGATAAGATGAAGCATTAAGGTTTATTTGGTTTTTTAATAACGATATATTAAAGCGATGGATAAATTAACAGGGATGCAGGTGTTTACCAGTGTTGCCAAAGCAGGTAGCTTTGTAGGGGGCGCACGTGAACTTGACATTTCGAGAGCAATGGCAACCAAGCATATTGGTCAATTGGAAAGCTATTTAGGGGCGCGTTTATTTAATCGTACCACACGCAGTTTAAGCTTAACGGATGTGGGTGGTGCTTATTTGCAACGCTGTCGTACTGTATTGGCTGAAATAGAAGAGATGGAGGGTGCGGTGACTCAATTGCATACCGAGCCTAGAGGTAAGTTAAAAATTAGTGCACCGAGTGTGATTGGCTCTTTGTACGTTGCTCCTGCCATTTCTGAGTTTCTAGTGCTGAATAAAGATTTGTCAGTTAATTTGATTTTGCAAAGCACTTTTGGTGATATGGTCGATGAAGGCATTGATATTGCGATTGCCTTTGGTAGTTTGGCAGATACTAGTTTAATTGCTAAAAAAATGGCAAGTTCACCGTTATTGGTCTGTGGGGCGGATGCTTATTTTGATGAGCATGGGGTGCCCTTGGTGCCTGAAGATTTGGAGCAGCATAGTTGTTTGGTTAATTGGGCAATTCCTCCGCGTGACAAATGGTTGTTTAGAGGTTTGGAAGGTATGCAGCAAATTACTGTTACGGGTCGCATGCAGGCGAATGCGGCAGATCCAATTCGGATTGCTGCAAAAAAAGGCTTGGGTTTAGTGATGTTGCCTGAATATATTGTTGCCAGAGATATAGAAAAGGGGCATTTACGTGTGGTTTTGGATGATTATGCTTTAGAGCCTATGCATATTCACGCGGTGTATCCACATCGAAAATATTTATCTGCGAAAGTGCGGGCTTTTTTAGAGTTTTTGGAAGAGTGGCTGAAAACGCGCTCTGCATTTAATGAATAAGTCATTGCTGGAAAAGTGGAATCGTACTTATCAGTCTGACACAATTATTTCGGTTGTTGCGGAAGTATTGGCGGACAACCTGTATTTGCTGCCAGCATCAGGCTTAGCCTTAGATTTGGCGAGTGGCTTAGGCGCAAATGCACTTTTATTGGCTCAGCAAGGCATGACCACACAAGCATGGGATATTTCTGATATTGCCATGCATAAATTACAGCAGCAGGCAGAGACGCACACCTTGTCTATAGAGACCTGCATCCATGAAATTAGTGAAAATAGTTTTATGCCTGACTCTTTTGATGTCATTGTCGTGAGTCGATTCCTTGACCGTTCGATTAGTAATGCGATAATGGAGAGTTTAAAGCCTAAAGGTTTGCTTTTTTATCAGACCTATACCCAGCATAAAACTTCTGCACAAGGTCCTAAAAATCCTCGGTTTTTATTAGCTGAAAATGAATTATTAGATTTATTTTCTGCTTTAAAGGTGGTTTATTATCGTGAGAATGCGAGTTTAGGTGCGCTGCAATATGGCTTAAGGAATGAAGCGCAGTTTATAGGGCAGAAGCTTTGAATGTTTCCAAGCGATATTTTAATAACCTCAAATTAAACTGATGATAGATAATTTAACACCAGAACAGTCTTGGCAGCTTATGCAGGAATTTCCGCAAGCCGTGATGATTGATGTCAGAACAAAGATGGAACATGGTTTTGTTGGTCACCCTATTGGTGCAGTGCACGTGCCTTGGAAAGATGCACCTGACTGGCAGTTAAATACCGAGTTTGTTGGGGAGGTTAAGCAAGCCGTTACTGATATTTCAGTACCTGTTTTGTTGTTATGCCGTAGTGGTCAACGCTCGCTTGAGGCAGCGCAGGTTTTAGAAGATGCAGGGTTTGCACATTTGATTAATATTCTCGACGGTTTTGAAGGTGGCTTGGATGACAATAAGCACCGAGGTAATCTTGGTGGGTGGCGTTTTTGCCAGTTACCATGGCAACAAGGTTGAGTTTAGCGACAAATCTACAAATAAATACATAGAATATTCATATTAATTTAACAGTACAAATAAAGTGATAGAAAAACTAAGAAATATAGCAATCATTGCGCACGTTGATCACGGTAAAACTACCTTGGTTGATAAACTATTAGAGCAGTCTGGTACTTTTGCAGAGCATGAACAAACCTCTGAGAGAATGATGGATTCCAACGACCTTGAAAAAGAGCGTGGTATTACCATTCTGGCAAAAAATACCGCAATTGATTGGAATGGCTATCACATTAATATTGTTGATACGCCAGGACATGCTGACTTCGGTGGTGAAGTTGAGCGGGTTTTATCAATGGTTGATTGTGTACTATTGTTAGTTGATGCTGTTGACGGCCCTATGCCGCAAACACGTTTTGTAACTCAGAAAGCATTTGCATTGGGTTTGAATCCTATTGTTGTGATTAATAAAATTGATCGTCCAGGTGCACGCCCTGATTGGGTTGTGGATCAAACGTTTGATTTGTTTGATAACTTAGGTGCAACTGATGAGCAATTAGATTTTCCTATTGTTTATGCGTCAGCTATCAATGGCTACGCAGGCTTGGAAACAGATGTGTCTAGCGGCGATATGACACCATTATTTGAGACCATTATTGAGAAAGTAGCAGCACCTGCAGTGGATGTTGATGCACCTTTCCAAATGCAAGTTATTAGCTTGGATTACAACTCTTATGTTGGCATCATTGGTATTGGTCGTATTCAGCAAGGGACAGTTAAGCGTAATATGCCGCTAACCTTGATTGATCACGAAGGTAATACACGTAATGGTCGTATGTTAAAACTCTATGGTTTTAGTGGTTTGGATCGTATTGAAGTAGAAACTGCTCAAGCTGGCGATATTATTGCTTTCTGTGGTATTGATAAATTACAAATTTCAGAAACATTGTGTGATCCTGATAATGTAGTGGCTTTACCTAAGTTATCAATTGATGAGCCAACGGTTAGTATGACTTTTCATGTCAATAATTCACCGTTTGCAGGTAAAGAAGGTAAGTTTATTACCACGCGTCAAATTAGTGATCGTTTAGATAAAGAATTACAGCATAACGTTGCTTTGCGCGTCGATGCAACGGATGATCCTGATAAATTTAAAGTATCAGGCCGTGGTGAATTACACTTATCAGTGTTGATCGAAAATATGCGCCGCGAAGGCTTTGAGATGGGAGTTTCTCGTCCTGAAGTGATCATCAAAGAAATTGATGGCGTTAAATCTGAGCCATATGAGTATGTGACCATTGAAGTTGAAGAGCAACATCAGGGTACCATTATGGAGAAATTGGGCGACCGTAAAGGTGACTTAAAAGATATGGTGCCGGATGGTAAAGGTCGTATTCGTTTAGAGTATATTGTGCCTTCACGCGGTTTATTAGGTTTTCAAACAGAATTTTTAACAGCGACTTCGGGTTCAGGCTTGTTCTATCATGTATTCGACCATTACGGGCCGATGAAAGAAGGCGCAGTAGGCAACCGTGTACGGGGCGTATTGGTTTCTATGGCGGCAGGTAAAGCAGTCGATTATTCTTTATTTCCTCTGCAAGCACGTGGTGAGTTATTAGTCGTTAATGGTGATGAGATTTACGAAGGTATGTTGGTGGGCATTCATTCACGTACTAATGATTTGGTGGTTAACCCAACTAAGCCTAAGCCATTAACTAACGTACGTGCATCAGGAACCGATGAAAGTTTAACCTGTGCTAAAATTCAAAAAATGACTTTAGAGCAGTCTCTAGAGTTTATTGGTGATGATGAGTTGGTGGAAGTTACACCAAAATCAATCCGTCTACGTAAAATTTTGTTAACTGAAATAGCACGTAAACGCGCTAAATAGTCATGCCATGATGTAGGTTGGGTTATGTTATCTGGTGAAGTGCTGATAACGTAACCCAACTTGCTTGATCTGTAAGATATAAAAAAGATGACCGATAGAACTGCAAGTGTTGCACGTAATACATTAGAAACAAAAATTCGTATCAGCCTAAATTTGGACGGTACCGGAACGGCAAAGTTTGATACAGGTGTGCCATTTTTGGAGCATATGCTCGATCAAATTGCACGCCATGGTTTGATTGATATGGATGTTGTCTGCAAAGGTGATTTACAAATTGATGACCACCATACTGTAGAAGATATTGGTATTACTTTAGGGCAAGCTTTTGCACAGGCTTTAGGTGATAAAAAAGGCCTGTATCGTTATGGGCATGCTTATGTGCCGTTAGATGAGGCTTTGTCGCGGGTGGTCATTGATTTCTCTGGCCGGCCTGGATTGTATTACGATGTCGAATATAAACGCGCGATGATTGGCAGCTTTGATGTTGATTTGTTTCGTGAATTTTTTCAAGGATTTGTTAATCATGCGGGTGTCAGCCTGCATATTGATAACCTTAAGGGTATCAATGCGCACCATGTTGCTGAAACCATATTTAAAGCGATGGGGCGTGCCGTGCGTATGGCTGTTGCTGAAGATCCGCGTATGGCAGGCATGATGCCTTCAACCAAAGGTGTGCTATAGGTTTTATGTAGGTTGGGTTAGCTTAGGCATCTGGAAATAAATAATCATCCATCTTTACTGGTTTTTTTGTCCGTCATCAGTACTGTAGCAATAGTTACGTAGCCTGCTATGCGCCTATTGCTACAGCACTAATGACAAACAAAAATCCTGCCAAAATATTGGATGCTTATTTATTTCCAAGTGCCTTATCAAGCGTAGCGCAATAACGTAACCCAGCATTGTTTGATAGTACTGTTCTTTGCAGTGTTATTTTTAATTCAATCTATTTAATTTATTCAAATGTCTTCCGTTGCCGTTATAGATTATGGGATGGGTAATTTACATTCCATTGCCAAAGCCTTACAACACGCTGCTCCTGAGGTGGATGTGCGTGTCGTCTCAGATAAACAGTCCATTTTAGCCGCTGACCGAGTGGTCTTTCCTGGTGTCGGTGCGATGCGAGACTGTATGCATGCACTACAACAAGCAGAATTAAATGAAGTGATCTTGCAGGTTGCTACCACTAAACCGCTATTAGGTGTCTGTTTAGGTATGCAAGCCTTGTTAAGCCATAGTGCTGAAAATGCAGGTATTGACTGTTTAAATTTGATTCCGGGTAAGGTTGTGCATTTTGCTGAAGGTTTATGTGATGCACAAGGCGAACGTCTGAAAATACCGCATATGGGTTGGAATAAAGTGCAGCAGCACAGCCATCCTTTATGGCAGAATATTCCACAAGATAGTCGTTTTTATTTTGTGCATAGTTATTTTGCTAAGCCTGATGATGCTTTGGCTATTGCGGGTACCACTGAATATCCAGAGGATTTTGCTTGTGCTTTGGCAAAAGATAATGTCTTTGCCACTCAGTTTCACCCTGAAAAAAGTCAGACAGTTGGTCTACAATTGTTACAGAACTTTTTGCATTGGGATGGTCAATCCTAATTGTTCCTTTTATTTATTTGATTTGTTAGCTTGTGAGGCCATAAAAAATGTTGTTAATTCCTGCGATTGACTTAAAAGACGGTAAATGTGTACGTTTACGCCAAGGACGTATGGAAGATGATACGGTTTTTTCTGATAACCCTGTTGAAGTTGCGGGTCGTTGGGTAAAAGCAGGTGCGCGGCGTATTCATTTGGTTGATTTAGATGGTGCCTTTGCAGGTAAGCCTAGAAATGCTGAAATTATTCACCAAATTGTTGCAGCTTACCCTGATGTGCCTGTACAAATTGGTGGTGGTATTCGCGATGAAGATACCATTCAAAGTTATTTAGACGCGGGCGTAAAATATGTCATTATTGGTACTAAAGCCGTCAGTGAGCCGCATTTTGTGCGCGATGTTGCGGTTGAATTTCCTGGGCATATTATTGTCGGTTTAGATGCTAAAGATGGTAAAGTTGCCATTGATGGCTGGTCAAAATTATCCCACCATGATGTGATTGATATGGCGCAAAAATTCGAAGAACATGGTGTCGAAGCTATTATTTATACGGATATTTCGCGTGATGGCATGATGAAGGGGGTCAATGTCGAAGCGACTGCAAAATTAGCGCGTGCTATCAATATTCCTGTGATCGCCTCAGGTGGCATTACCAATATGGATGATATTCATGCCTTAGGTAAAGTTGCGAGCGATGGTATTATGGGCGCAATTACTGGGCGTGCAATTTATGAAGGGACTTTAGATTTTGCAGCAGCAGAAAAGCTTGCGGAAACATTTTCTTAAAGGGCAATTATGAGTTTAGCTAAACGTATTATTCCTTGTTTAGATGTCGATAATGGCCGCGTGGTAAAAGGCGTAAAATTTGTTGATATTCGCGATGCGGGAGACCCAGTAGAAGTGGCGCGGCGTTATGATCGAGAAGGAGCGGATGAGATCACGTTTCTTGATATTACCGCAACTCATGATAATCGCGATACCATTGTGCATGTGGTCGAACAAGTAGCGAGTGAAGTCTTTATTCCTTTGACTGTTGGTGGTGGTATCCGCAAATTGGAAGATATACGCTGCATGCTGAATGCAGGAGCAGATAAAGTGGGCATTAATAGTGCCGCGGTGTTTAACCCTGAATTTGTTAAACAAGCGGCTGATAAGTTTGGTTCGCAATGTATTGTGGTCGCCATAGATGCTAAAAAAGTAAGTGCTGAAGGTGAGGCCAATCGTTGGGAAATTTTTACCCATGGTGGGCGTAAAGCAACAGGCATTGATGCGATAGAGTGGGCTAAAAAAATGGTTGACTATGGCGCAGGTGAAATATTATTAACCAGCATGGATCGTGATGGCACCCGTGAAGGTTTTGATTTGCTATTAACGCGGGCAATTAGTGATGCGGTATCAGTGCCGGTCATTGCTTCTGGAGGCGTGGGTGACTTATCGCATTTAGCGGCTGGTGTTAAGGAAGGTAAGGCTGATGCAGTATTGGCGGCCAGTATTTTTCATTTTGCTGAATACAGCGTGCAGGAAGCAAAACAATATATGCGAAATGAGGGAATTGAGGTGCGTTTAGCATGAGCGAAGCTTGGTTAGATGCCATTCGTTGGACTGATGATGGCTTGGTGCCTGTTATTGCACAACAGGCTGCTACAGGTAAAGTTGTTATGTTTGCGTGGATGAACCGTGAATCACTGGTATTAAGCAATGAGAGTGGTTATGCTGTCTATTGGTCACGTTCACGGCAAAGGTTGTGGCGCAAAGGCGAAGAGTCTGGCAATAGACAAAAAATTATGTCTATTTCTGTTGATTGTGATGCAGATGTGATCTTATTGAAAATAGAGCAAGAGGGAGGGATTGCTTGTCATACAGGCCGCGAAAGTTGTTTTTATCGTACTTTAGATGTGGACCAAATATGGCAAACAAACTCTGCCGTTTTAAAAGATCCGGCTGAGATGTATCAAAAATAATTGTTAATTAGGAATCTTCGATAAATGAGTGAAGTATTAACGCAGTTAGCCGCAGTGCTGGAGCAGCGTAAGCAAGAGTCTGCCGACTCTTCTTATGTGGCTAGTTTGTATGCGCAAGGCTTAGACACTATTTTAAAAAAAATAGGCGAAGAGGCAACTGAAACAGTGATTGCTGCCAAGGGTGGTGATAAAGAACAGATTATCTATGAAATGGCTGATTTGTGGTTTCATAGTATGGTGTTATTAGCAGATCAGGGCTTAAGTCCTGATGATGTGTTGCAAGAATTACAGCGCCGCTTTGGGTTATCTGGACTAGAAGAAAAGGCGCAACGTCAAAAGTAATTTAAGAGGAGTTTGGTTATGGGAATTAGTATTACTCAATTAATGATTGTATTAGTGATTGTCTTGGTTTTGTTTGGTACTAAGCGCTTACGTAATATCGGTGGAGACTTAGGGGGAGCTATCAAAGGTTTTCGTTCTGCGATGAAAGATGGTGAGGAAAGTAACAAGCCACTGTCTGAGCAAGATGACGATGTGCTTGAGGGTGAAGTGACTGCAAAAAAACAAGACAAAGTGTAACTTATGTTTGATATTGGTTTTTGGGAGCTAGGCTTAATTGCTTTGGTTAGTTTACTGGTTATTGGGCCAGAAAAGTTACCTAAAGTTGCACGTATTGCCGGTTTTTGGGCAGGCAAAACGCGTAATATGGTTGCTTCGGTAAAGGCGGAAATCAAAGAAGAATTTCAGGAAGAAGAATTAAGGCAGCTGTTGAAAGAGCAGCAGGCACATATTGATTCTTTGACTAATGGCTTGAATCTAAATGGGCGAGCAGAGGCTTTTCTAGATGCAAAATCAGATACAGGCAAAGAGAGCATAGTGAAAGAAGAAAAGCATAATGGAGAATGAAGAGCAAGAGTTACCCTTTATTTCGCATCTTGTTGAGTTGCGGAATCGCTTATTAAAAGTCGTATTAAGTGTTTTAGTGGTTTTCTTAGCTATGACCCCCTTTGCTAATGAAATTTATAGCTTTCTTGCTAAGCCATTAATGCAATTGTTGCCTGAAAATGCTTCTATGGTAGCCATTGATGTGGTTTCGCCATTTTTAACGCCATTTAAATTGGTATTGGTTGCTGCAATATTTGCTGCTATTCCTATCATTTTATATCAGTTCTGGGCTTTTGTAGCACCAGGTCTTTATGCGCATGAAAAGCGTATGATTGCGCCATTAATTGTTGCGAGTACCTTGCTATTCGCACTCGGTATGGTGTTTGCCTATTTTGTCGTATTCCCTTTGGTTTTTGGATTTTTAACGGCCGCAGCCCCTGAAGGTGTTACGGTAATGACAGATATTGCTCGGTATCTGGATTTTACCTTAACTATGTTTTTTGCTTTTGGCATGGCATTTCAAGTCCCTATTGTCACTATTGTTTTGGTCTGGGTTGGTATTTTTACACCACAACAATTAGCTGAAAAACGCCCTTATATTATTGTGGGTGCCTTTATTGTTGGGATGTTTTTAACGCCGCCTGATGCTATTTCACAGACTTTATTAGCTGTGCCTATTTGGTTATTGTTTGAAGTAGGTTTATTATTTTCGCGTTTATTTGTTAGAAATAAAAAACCTAGGCAAATAGAAATGGATAAATAGTTCGGCTATCAAGGCCCTTAAGTATTCGATAATTCTGATGTGCCATCCTTGTCCTGCGCAGTTTCTGATAAAGAAACTGTAGGTTGTGGGTGACGATAGGAACCCCAACAAGCATAGGCTAATCTGCCCGCCATTATTGGGGTTCGTTCCTCACCCACAACCTACTCGATTCACCGTACTTTTCGGAAAATTTTAAAGATGAAAAAAATCCTGTTAATCATTATAGTGGCTGCGCTTTCAATATATGAAGCAGTCCAAGAGCAAGGTGCTCCTGCAGAGGCTAAAGTAGTCGCTAAGACCTCTAAAGCAAAGCAAGTCGGTAACTTGCAGGCGGCTTTTGCAAATAGGCATAGCGATCTTCAGATTCAGGGAGTAGGTGTTGTTAAAAAAGTATTGCGTGATGACCTAAAGGGATCAAAGCATCAGAAATTTATTTTGCAGGTTGGCAGGCAAACAGTGTTGGTTGCACATAATATTGATTTAGCACCTAGGATTTCTGGATTGCGTGCGGGAGATCGAGTTGAGTTTTATGGTGAATATGAATGGAATGAGCGCGGCGGCGTTATTCATTGGACGCACCGAGATCCACAAGGTCGGCATGCTTCAGGCTGGTTAAAGCATAGCGGTAAAACTTTTCAGTAAATGCCTAAAAATATTTTAGTGACAGGCGGAGCAAAACGAGTGGGAGCGCATTGTGTGCGCTACTTGCATGCTCAAGGCTGTAATATTTTAGTGCACTATCGATCTTCTATAGTAGATGCGCAAGCTTTGGCGGATGAGTTAAATGGGCAAAGGGCTGATTCAGTGCGTTTGCAACAAGCTGATTTAAATAATACACAATCATTGCAAAAATTAGCGAATGTTGCTCAGCAAGCATGGGGAGGCATTGATGTGTTAATTAATAATGCATCTGCTTTTTATGCAACCGATATGAGTGCGGTGACTGAAGCGCAGTGGGATGATTTAATGGCAAGTAATTTAAAATCGCCTTTTTTTCTTTTGCAGAAGCTGTTGCCAGTTCTACAGCAAAAAGAAGGTTGCGTGGTGAACCTTGTCGATATTCATGCTGAACGTGGCATAGCAGGATTTCCTGTCTATAGCATTGCAAAAGCAGGTTTGGTAGCGTTGACAAAGGTGCTTGCTAAGGAGCTGGCACCACAGGTGCGTGTTAATGCAGTAGCTCCTGGTGCTATTTTATGGCCCGACCATGAATTGCCTGAGGCGGAAAAGCAAGAAATATTGGCTAAGATTGCCTTGCAACGTATTGGCAGCCCTGAAGATATCGCCAAGACAATAAGCTTTTTAATTTTTGATGCACCCTATATAACAGGGCAAGTTATTACTGTCGATGGTGGGCGCACTTTATATACATAATTATTTTTGTGTAGGGAGCGAGGCTGTGGATCTAATTAATGATTAAATAGTTGCTCTAGTTCATAAATACTTAAATTGGTTGCGGTAGCTATTTGTTCAATGGGTAATTGCATTTGTCGCAATCTGTCCGCCGTAGCGATAGCACTTTCTCGAATACCTTCTTGTCTGCCTTCTTGCATGCTGGCTTTTCTTCCCTCTACAAAGGCATCGTTCTTAGCCGAATCAATAGTATTATTCATATCCCAATAATATTTCAAGCTACGATCATAGTCAGCACGTGCTTCTTGGTTTAACTGCCCAATTTCAGCCACTTTAAAAAACTTTTTAAAGATTTTTTCTTGTAGTTTTTCTGGATATGCCTCTAGCATGGAGATATTGCGTATCACATAAAGCCAGCGTTCGAAGTGATTTTCCAATTCATCAATGGATTTGGTGAATTTGGGCATTTCCAAATAAACAAAGGTCAACTTATCGTAAAAAATCTTCTGTGTTTCTACATCGGTCAGCTTAATTTTATAAAGTAATTTATCTGGGTCATCCTTATCCTCATTAAACACAAAATCAAGAATACCAATGGTATACACAGCTTCCAGCTGATAATTCCACTCGCCTTTTTTTGCTTGCTCGCGGATAGGAAAGGTCGAATAATAAACACTACGGTCTTTAAAAAAGTTTTGTTTGGTTTTTTGCAGTTCCACAATAAACTTTTCACCGCGCTCGTTTTCACAATAAAGGTCAAAAATAGCGCGTCTATCCAGCTCTTGATCGCCCAACTGCTCATTTTTGATAAAAGTCAAATCAACGATGGTTGACTGTTCATCATGTAATAAGGTATTTAAAAAATCGATTAAAATATCTTTATTGGCCTCATCGCCAAACAGCTTTTTAAAACCGAAGTCAGTAAACGGGTTAAGGTATTTCATAAGATACGCATAAATAAATGAAGGGCTTTCAAAAGTGTATCATGCATATTACCATGTTTATGACAGGTTGGAATAGCTTATCCAGCGCAGCGCAGATAACGTTTTCCGACAGGGCTGGCATGATGATCGGTAGATTAACGCGGGTGGAAAATGCTAGCACTATTGTTAATATCTATATCAATCGAGTCTGACCCTAATACCGCTACCAGTCGCATTAAATACATAAACATCAACTAGTTG
>CAZXJK010000033.1:0-16717 GCA_964640895.1 uncultured Methylomonas sp. | reverse complement strand
GTTTTGTTCATGCACTAATGCGGTAAGCAAAGAGCCACCTAGATTGGTAATACCATGCACAATGCCCATAATGATTAAATATGACTTTTCATATTTAATCATGGCTGTAAGAGTGTGTTCAATACGTGTGGAACTGTTTTTTAAGGCAACTAAAACTAAAAATAGCCCAATAATGAGGCCAATATTGATGTTGATATTGCTAATAATAAACAAGAATAAGACGATCAAAGGAATGCTATACAGCAAAATATTTTTATAGAGTCTTAGGTCGATATACTGGTAATGCTTAACAACCTGCAATAAGTTAATGGCGATGGAAATGGGTAATAACACTGACAATGCATAGCTAAAATCATAACCAAGTAATAAAAGTAAAGGCGTGCCAAATAGCAGAATACCCACCCCAAACAGTGACTGGATTATTGTTGTGATCACTAAGATTGCTAAAATATCAACAGGCATAACAAAACTCACTTATTCGAGTGAAAAATTATTTTAAGTATACCTTGCCGGTTTAGTTATGTATAAAAAATATGAAAAATGCCGGCAGGCCTTGTCTTAATTGTTAATTAGAGCATTTAATATTGGTTTTAACAAAATCGCTTTTTAGGAAAAACACAACTAAAGCAACTGCCTTTACCCCATTTGCTAGTAATGATCAACTGAGCATTATGACGTGTCAGTGTGTGCTTGACTATTGCCAGTCCTAAACCTGTGCCGCGTTGTTCTTGCGGGCGTTTGACATCAACACGATAAAATCGTTCGGTGATTTTAGGGATTTCAAGTGCAGGAATACCTTCGCCTTGGTCAATGATGTCTAAAATAATTGAGTGATCAGACTGGTGCCATTGCACGGTAACAATAGAGTCTGGTGGTGAGTATTTAAGAGCGTTAACAATCAAGTTTGAAAAAGCACTGCGCAGTTCTTTGGGGTTGCCGACAATGTTAATATCTGAATCAATAAATAATTCAATACGATTATTCAGTTGCTCCAGAGCGCCACTTTCCAAGCAAATTTGCTTGAGTAGTGGTGCAATTTCAACACATTGATTCTCGATTTTTTTGGTTTCCAAATCAGCCAAAAGTAATAAATCATCCACCAAGTATTGCATGCGCAAAGTTTGGTCGGTCATTTGTTGGAGAGAGTGCGTTAATAATGGTGACTTTTGATCATCTAGGTCATCAAGTGTCTCTAAATAACCTTTTAGAACGGTTAAAGGCGTGCGCAACTCATGGGAAATATTATCGACAAAATCCTTACGCATACGTTCTATATTTTTCAGGTAAGTCACATCATGCGCAACTAATAGGTGAGAATAGCTATTTTCACCGTAGTTAACAATTTTAATTTGTAAGGTTTCTTGATCATTTACAGGTGACGGGATGGTTAAAAATTTTCCCTGATTTTTGTGGTTTAAAAATTCAATAAAGGCAGGGTCGTTGATCAAGTGATGTATACGTTGGCCTTTATCGCCTTTTTTTAAGCCTAGCATGGTTCTGGCAGCACCATTAAACCAAGACACTTCATCATGCTTTTCCAAGACCACCACTGCATCAGGTAAGGCGGCTGTTGATTTACGGAACTGTTCAATAATGGGTCTTAGGCTGTTTTTGCGCTTTTTAGTCAGCTTTTTAATGCGAGTAATATGCTGATAAATTTGTTGCCAAACTCCGCCATGATTTGGCGGCTTTTTTTTGGCTCCAGTTTGTAACCACTGCTCTAGCTGGTAAAGTAAATAGGTCTGGCGAATGATAAAAACAAGACAGACCAAAAGCAGTACTAAGAATAAATTGCCAGTATAAAAGCTGATAATAGCAGCCATTAAAAAGGTGGCGATAAACAGCAATAAGTCGCGATACCAAAAATTCATGAGTCATTCTTGCTGGAAAATTTATAACCAAAACTGCGCACGGTTTGTAGCCACTCTTCACGGTGGTATTTTGCCAGAATTTTGCGCAAGCGACGGATATGCACATCAACTGTTCTTTCCTCAATATACACACTGCGCCCCCATACTTGATCAAGTAACTGGGTGCGATTAAAGACTTTGTCTGGATGGGTGAGAAAGAAGCTGAGTAAGCGAAATTCGGTAGGACTAATTTCGACTGCTTGCTCACCTATATTGACACTGTGGTTCTTGGTATCAAGCACAATATCCTGAAATTTAATTTGGGTTAAATCATGGATCTTGCCACTTCTACGTAAGACTGCTTTGATGCGTGAAACCAGTTCTTTAGGTGAAAAAGGTTTAGTCACATAATCATCAGCCCCTAAATCTAAGCCACGGATTTTATCAGCCTCTTCGCCTTTGGCGGTTAACAAAATAATGGGAATATCTTGGTAATTATCATCAGATTTTAATTGGCGAGTCCATTTATCCCCCGTTACTTTAGGCAGCATCCAGTCTAGTAAAATAAGATCAGGCAATATATCAGTCAATATTACTTCAGCTTGAGCCACATCAGCAGCCTCTATTACCGTAAAGTCATATTGTTGTAACACCATAACCAGCATTTGGCGTATGGCTTCTTCGTCTTCAACGACTAAAATGGTGAATTTGCTCATAGTATTTAAGTGTATGGCTAGCTTAAGTTTAGATGAGGTGCATTTTAAACCATTTTATATGACAGCTTTGTGACAAGTGGGGTGCTTTGAATGGAGAAGGTGAATTTTATTATGTGTGGAGAGTGTTCAAACGTGCCTAACCCTTGTCTATAAATGATTGGCATGTTCATTTTTATGCGCCTCGTAATAGGCGCGTAAAATGGCATTAATTCGACTTTGATAGCCCTTTCCTTGTCCTTTCATCCAATCTAATACATCCGCATCCACACGTAAGGATATAGGCTTTTTTTCTGGTGTTATTTTCATTTCCACTGAACGTAAAAAATCTTTATCAAATTCAGGAATATCTGCATAATCTATGTCTTCATCATGCATGGCATCAAGACGTTTCAAGTCGCTCTTTATAGATTTTTTGCTCACGATTATTTGCCTTTCTCATTGAAATAATTCTAGTTTTATGACAACAAGTCGTTTTTCCAGCATTCCAAATGTAATAAAACGCGGTTCGCCATAATTAAATCGTGTATCTTCAAAGGTAGCACATGTGCCAGAAAATACGATTTCCGCATCTGCAAAATCTAAACCACGTTCAATTATATTTTTTTCATTGTCCCATTCATACATGGTTAAAACCTTATTTGTATATACAAATGTATAGATTGTTTATGATGGAGTCAAGAAAAAATAATATGTTGGCATTGGGGGAATGTTGGGTTACTTTTTTCACGTTATGCTAGAAAAGCTAACCCAACCGCGCTATGTTCAAAAAGTTAATCTGGTCATGTGCTTTGTGTTAAGTACTCAAGCATAATTAATTTAACATTTTTTATTTTGTATAACTTGAGTAGGTTGCGGGTGAGGTACGAACCCCAACAATATTGCGCACACTGTTGGGGTTCGTGCCTCACCCGCAACCTACGATAGGATTGTGTTCTATTTTACTCATTCTACAAAGTGTTAGATTAATTTTGCACAGGTACTTACTGCTTTAATACGCGTAAGTTGTAGGTACCAACTGCATTTTCTGAATTTGGAATCACGCCAATATAGTAAACACCACTTAAGCCAGTCCTAAACTGGATAAAATTATGTACATTATTTCATTCTTCAGTTGGTCTGCACTGGCTTGCTAATTTTATGAATTCAGAGTCAAGAACTTCTAATCCAGCTCCACTATATGTATTTCTATTATTGCAATTATGTCCACTACTAGTTTTTAGATTACTGGATACATCAAGTAGTTCAACGCGATAATTTTGACTCGCTTCACCCTCAAAACGGTAATAGTCAAGATCGGCCGAATTTGTACTATAACTGGTATTTCTTTCTTCAATCTTACTTGCGACAACTTCAGAATCAGAAGGAGAAATAAGAAATGCATTAATAGGGTGGTTGTTCGGTTCATGATCAGTATTCCATGAATTGGTAGAGGCATCATGAAAGGGTAATACGCGTAGACTATATGAGCCATGAGCAGTTTTAGAATTAGGTATGATACCAATATGGAACACTCCTCCAATACCAGACTTAAAAGTCACGCGGTTATGCACGTTACCTGTACCACTTGGTCTGCATGTACTGGCTATTTCCGTAAATAAAGAATCAGTAATTTTTAGTCCAACACCGCTATAGGAATGACGATTATTACAATTACTACCAGTGTTTACACCTAAAAGGTTAATAACATTATAAATCTCAATAACATAATTTTGGTCCGGAAGGGTATTAAACTGATACCAGTCGAAATCTGTCTGATTTGTTCCAAAGCTCGTATTGCGTTCCTCTATATTACTGGTAAGTGAATTTTGTGCTCCTAAAGCAATTGGTGCTGCGTTGAGGCCTATATTGTTGGGTTCAAAATTAGTATCCCAAGCCACATTCTGGTCATCGTATTTAGGCTGCACTCTGATGCTAAATTTTCCAGCAATATCTGTACTGGCTAAATTAGGTACAACATTAATTTGTAATAGTATTTATCGGCTTGCACTTCACCATATTCATGCAAACCACGTAACCAAATTTGATATAAATCGTTTTCAGCTGTAACTGACAGTTTATAAGTCGCCACTGTGTCGTGCTTTTTCTTTAAAATTGATCAGCATTGCACCTGCTGGTTGATCTACAAACCCACTTTTTTCTGCTGTCATTAATTTTTCTCTGACAAGTTCAATTTCGGTTTGTTGGGATCTGGCCTTACGGATCAGGTCGTTTATAACCTCGCTTTTGCTGGCAAATTCTTCACTAGTTATTTGAGCGTTTAACCAGTCGTTGTTAGGGGGGGGCAATGAGATGCTTTGTCGTGTCATAGGATAATTCTCAAAATAGAATATTTTGGTGTAAATATACATCATATTCGCACCTATTGCATGGTAAAAAATTAGCACGGTTGGGGTGAGGCACGAACCTCAACAATATTGGTCTCCATAAAATGTTGGGTTACATTTTATGCGCTACTTACCATGGAACAGATCATCTTGGTACGCGATTGGTAAAAGTGCCGATTTATTGTTTTATTTAAGAAGTGAAGTACTAGGCCAAATTAATGGTATCGTTGAATTTTCACCCCTTAGTGATGCAAATGGCTATTTAAAACTCAACATCATGATAAATATTTTGCACATCATCTAAATCATTGAGCATATCTATAAAGCGTTCAAATAGTGCGTTATCATCACCAGTAAGTGACTTTGTGCTTTTGGGTATAAATTGAATTTCATCCACCTCAAAGTCAATGCCTGCTATTGTATCTGCCAGTGTCTGTTTTGCTTTCGCATATTCTGATGGCGGGGTAAAAACGGTTACTACGCCTGCTTCACTTTCAATATCAGTAACATCTACGTCAGCCATTAGCAGGGCTTCCAAAACGACCTCTTCATCGTCATGGTTAAAGGCAAAAATAGCAACATGATCAAACATATGGCTAGCGACACCTTGGGTACCAATTTTACATTTTGTTTTGGTGAAACACTGACGTACATCACCAAACGTGCGGTTAGGGTTATCAGTTAGACAGTCGATGATCACCATGCAGCTGCCAGGGCCAAAACCTTCATAACGTGCAGGGGAGAAATCCTCACCACCACCACCTTTCGCCTTGTCGATAGCTTTTTCAATCACATGCGATGGTACTTGGCTTTTTTTGGCGCGCTCAATCACGCTACGCAAGGCTAAATTGCCATCAGTATCGATACCACCTGCTTTGGCACAAACGTAAATTTCACGGCCATATTTGCTGTAGACTTTTGCTTTGGCATCTGATGTTTTTGCCATGGACTCTTTACGGTTTTGGTAGGCTCTGCCCATTACTTTGTTACTCCGCTTATAATATTAAAACAGTAAAGTTTACAGAGAAATATTTGCTGAGGAAACCTCCTTTAAGTAAAAACCTTATTCTGATGAAATGCTAACCTAATGATTAAATACTGAAATGAATTATACTGAAATCCTTGAGGAGTTGAACAAAGCGACGTTGTTTGATTTACATCGTTTACAATCAGCCATTTATCAGGAGTTAAAAAGTCCTGCTCGAAATGAGGCCGTAAAATTTCGTTTAAAGCCAGGGCAAGCTATTTCCTATTTTGATGCAGATGCTAATTGTTTAATTGATGCCACTGTTATAAAACCTTGCAAAACACGTTGTGATGTAAGGAATGTTAAGGATGGACAACGTTGGAGCATTCCATTTTATTATATTAACCTTGATGATGTTGATGCTGCTATTCAGCAAGCAGAGAATCAAGTGGGTATTGTAAGAGCATCACTGCAAGTTGGGCAGAGAGTTGGCTTTAAGAATAAGGTAGGGGAAGATTTGTATGGTGAGGTTATTCGCTTAAACCCTAAAACGGCAACGATAAAAGTTGAATCTGGGCAATGGCGTGTTGCATATAGTTTTCTCTTTCAGGTAATTGATGGGGAACGAGTGGGAAATAATCAAGGGCAGGAATTTTTACCTAGCCTTGATGAAGATTAATCTAATAGTGTGTTAACAGGGCTAGCCCGTATGGTATGCGTTTCATACGGGGGAGTGTAAGGAGTTTATTAAACGTATCAATCCCTAAAATTATTAAACTGCAACGGCATCTCTAATTCTTGCCCACGCAACATTTGCATCACTGCTTGCAAATCATCACGTTTTTTGGCAGTGACGCGGACTTTCTCACCTTCAATAGCGGCTTGAGCTTTTAACTTGGTATCTTTAATCAGCTTAACGATTTTTTTTGCCAGAGGTTTGTCTAAACCTTGTTTCATTGATACGGGTTGTTCGGCTGTTTTAGCGGCTTCTTTTACGTCACCTGTTTCTAAGCAGGCCACATCAATACCGCGTTTACCCATTTTGGCAAATAAAATAGGTAACATTTGCTGCAACTGAAAGGTTGATTGTGCTCGCATTAAAATAGAATCATCTTTGAGCTCAAATTGCGCATCAGATCCTTTAAAATCAAAGCGTGCGCCGACTTCTTTATTGGCTTGGGCGAGGGCATTCTGCGCTTCGTGCATATCAAATTCTGAAACAATATCAAATGATGGCATGGTAAATCCTGGTTATAAGTTTGTGGTAAATTGTTTTTTTACAATGCTAATTTCTTTGGCGCGTAAGTTGCGGATGGCAATGCCGATTTCCTTACCCCGTAAATTATCATTGGTAATGGCGGAACTATCAATGCGTTTTGCGGCCTTTTGGGCGGCTAAATAATAGGCTGCTTGTGGGTAGTCGCGATCTTCAAAACCTAAGCGTCCCTTAGCATCCGCTTCGCAAGCCAGTAAAAAATCCTGCAATTGATTGTTGGCTTTAAAAGCACCAATACTGGTTAAGGTATCACATAATGTACCTGGCCTTAATTCAAAAGCACGATGACAATGCGTGTGGTATTGCATGACTTGTAACGCCAATTTTTGGTAATGATTAGGCACACGTAAGCGGCGACATAATGCTTTTAATGCATCTATCCCTAAATTTTCATGATCATGGTGGCTCGGCCAATTTTCCGGAGGTGTTAACGCTTTGCCTAAATCATGAGTCAAAGCGGCAAAGCGTACTGTGGTTTTATCGCTTAATAAGGTGGCCTGCTCTAAAACCATTAAGGTATGCACCCCCGTATCAATTTCAGGGTGATGTTCGGCTGTTTGTGGCACACCAAATAAGGCATCAATTTCTGGAAAGATACGCTGCAATGCGCCACAATCGCGTAAGGCTTGAAAATAAGCAGCAGGTGATTGTTCGGCTAATGCTTTCGCCGTTTCTGCCCAAACTCGCTCAGCGACTAAATGGTCGATTTCACCATCAATCACCATTGCTTGCATAAGTTGCTGTGTTTCTGGCGCAATGCTAAAGCCCAAATGATGATAGCGCGCACAAAAACGAGCTATGCGTAAGACGCGTACCGGATCTTCACAAAAGGCGGGCGAAATATGGCGGAAAAGCTTGTTTTTAAGATCTTCTTGGCCACCATAAGGGTCAATAACTTCGCCATTATCTAACATCGCCATGGCGTTAATGGTCAAATCGCGACGTAATAAGTCATCCTCTAAAAGCACATCAGGGGTAGCATGAACAGCAAAACCTTTATAGCCACGCGCTGTTTTTCTTTCAATGCGCGCTAAAGCATATTCATCCTTGGTTTCGGGATGCAGGAATACCGGGAAGTCTTTGCCTACTTCTGTATAGCCACGGGCTAACATGGCTTCAGGAGTTTCACCAATAACGACCCAGTCGCGCTCACGCACGGGGAAGTTCAATAAAGTATCGCGGACTGCGCCACCAACTAAATAGGCTTTCATAATTTTCAAGAGGATTTATTTAATTAAGGAACATCATAAATGATTAAGTACTTGTTTGGAAAGCTGCATTTTATAGAAATGAGCGTGTATAGTGCTAGGATATTGATGAAGCAAGTTTGGTAAATAGGGGTATGACTGAAATATTTGTTATTTGTTTGTTATTTGGTTGTTTTTCAGGCATGTTGGCAGGGTTGTTTGGAGTGGGCGGCGGCTTAGTATTGGTGCCTTTTTTTATGTTTTTATTAGATTGGGAGTCGGTTCCGCATAATTTAGTTATGCTGATGGCGGTAGCAACTTCGCTGGCAACCATTGTTGTTACTTCAATAGCAGCTAGTTTAACGCACCTGCGCTTAGGAGCCATCATTTGGCCGCACGTATTTAAATTAAGTGGCGGTATTTTATTTGGGGTGCTTGCAGGTAGCTTTGTGGCGGATGCATTATTGTCTGAAAATTTAAGGCTTATTTTTGCGCTGTACATGTTATATGTAGCTATACAAATGGCTTTGCCTGCTAAGCAGCAAGTAAGGGTTAAATTATTACGAAGGGTTACGTTAAAATTATCTGGCATAGTTATTGGCTTTGTATCGGCTATTCTGGGAATTGGTGGTGGTACACTGACCGTGCCATTGTTGGCGAGGCATCAAGTGCCAATGCGTAATGCAATTGCTATTTCTAGTGCGTGTGGGCTGCCGATTGCCGTGATGGGCACGATTAGCTATGCTATTTTAGGGTGGCATAAAACGGGATTGCCTGAAGGGTGTCTTGGTTATGTGTACTTGCCTGCCTTTGCGGGTATAGTGCTCAGTAGTATGATAAGTGCACCAGTAGGTGCTATGTTGGCAAATAAGTTACCGGCAGCATTGCTGAAACGTTTTTTTGCAATACTGTTGTTTGCGGTAGCGGCTAAGTTGTTATGGGTATTTGTTTATTAATGGGAGACTTTGGCTACCAACTTAAGACGGGACAGTTTAAAAACTGAAGAACTAAAATAATTCCTAGAGGACTGATGTAATATGAGTTCTCTCTAGCAGTTAATTTTACTCGTGTCCCGCCTTAAGTGCGTAGCCGAGATTTTTGATGGCTGAATATAAAAAATATCGTTGTATGGAATGTGAGCACGTTTATGATGAAGAATTAGGTGATCCGGATAGTGGTCTGGCACCAGGGACTTTATGGGGTGATATTCCTGATGATTGGGTATGCCCAGTTTGTGGAGCACCGAAGAGTTTTTTTAAATTGATTGAATAATTTGCCGTTGCAAGTAGAGATTTGATCCCAAAATTATAACGAAATCCGACATGTTATCACTTCAGGATGTTATTCCATGCACGTTCCTTACCTCAATATGTCGGGTGTCATTTTTTACTGCTATGCCGTAAAAAAATCTGCATTCAACCTTGTGTTTTAATGGAGTATCTACGAAACCTATTTTTTCAAAAAGGTTATTGAGTATTTTCGTAGTCCCTTTCTCAGACAGCTTCCTGTTTTTCCAATATTAAAATGTAAATAATACTTGCTTGTATGTGCCAGGATGGAGCGTTATACTACCAAGTAGTAGTTATTGCTAATATTATTAATCTTTAATGGTACTCAATTGCCTTTAGGAGGCGTTATGAAACAATTATTGCTTTATCTTATGCTGGTATTAAGTCTGACTCAAGGTGTTGCTCGGTGTGCCGAAGGTACTGAGTTTACTTTTACGGGTGCTGATGTGAACTATCATTATACAGTTGTGCAAACAGGTGAGAATTACACTTTTAAATTTGCGCAGCCTATAAATGACAGTGTTGTTAAGCTACAGGCTGGCTATCATGTGCTGCAATCAATCTATCAAGATAGCTCAATTAATAAGCAATATACTGAGGCTTATATACGTGAGCGAGCAAGATGCTATGTTTTTGATAGTCGCTTTTATACCTA
The DNA here is from genome assembly GCA_964640895.1 of uncultured Methylomonas sp. GTDB lineage: Bacteria > Pseudomonadota > Gammaproteobacteria > Methylococcales > Methylomonadaceae > Methyloprofundus. The sequence continues at coordinate 6,453 of CAZXJK010000033.1, read as the reverse complement.
CAGCTTATGCTTTTTGCCGAATGATTTTAATATAAAATATAAAGATCGCTTTTGGGGCTTTACCACGCAAGTACCCAATTGGAAATGGTTGGCAACTCGCTTTTTATTGCCTGCTTTATTAGCTTTTGCATTATTCTTTTATGTTGCTAATCGACAGTATAAATAATATTTTGAGTGGGCGTTGAAGTTTATATGATGTTAAAACAGTTGGCAGGGTTACCACAGAAAAATCTTATTGCAGGTGCGATAACCTTTATTATTGCACTGGTAACGATTACGCCTTTATGCGGATTTTTATTTCAATGTGGTTGTGATTGGCCGTGGTTAGGCTTGGATGCACATTGCAATTATTATAAGCCACAGGCAGAACATAAATGTCCTTGGTGTACCTCGATGTTTGTGGGGATACTTTCGACATGTTTGGCAATTGTATCAGGTGTGGCTGTTGCTTTATTTGTGCCAACATTAGGGTTTAAGCCAGCAATTGTTGTGTGTACTTTTCAGGGACTTGTGGTTTTTGTCATGTTGGCATTGTTGACTGCCAATATAGCTGCCAAGTGGCAGCACTATCCATTAGGTGTTGGTAGTGCTGAGGAACGAAGTAGGTAGGTTAATCTGCTTCAGGGCCTTTTTTAAAGGTCATAAACTTCATGCTGATGAGTATGATGAGCACTAAAATAAAGGGAATGATGATTTTTAGAGGGATTTTATCTTCATCGGGTTCAACGCCCACAGAGAAAGGTAGGTGAGCATCAATGGTTTCACCTTGGTTGATAATGGTTATATGGGTTAGGTAATCGCCAGCACCATGTTGGGCAAAATCAACAATAACATTAATTGAGCCTTTTTTGATTTTTTCAGGTTTTTGGTAAAAAATACGCGTACCTTCTGGTTCTTTAGTTACTTCTAACTCAACAGTGGTATGACGTAATTTTTTCCCTTCGTAGTCAATAACTAAATGCGTCAGTTCGATATTGGGAATGGCATGACAGAAACTTCTACCACCAGATGATCTTGGTGTATAGGCAGAAAAATGTACGACTTCTGTGCCAACTGATATGCGACAGGTATCGACATCACCTTTCGCGCCTCGATGGGCGTTGGCCGTATTGGGTAAAATAAACATTAACAATATAACCGCTAAAACCAGCAGTGGTATATTGACTAAAAATTTGTGGATGCCAGAAACCAGATAGGTATTTCCGTGGACATTGTTTGGTTGATTGGTTGATGGTGTTGCAGTATTAACACTGCACAGTGCAGTCCCTGCCATTAAAGTAGAAATTTGTTGCATGTCACGCCCCTCTAGAGATACATATTCAGGTATGCGCTATATAAATATAAGTAGCCCTAAACTGTATTATATGGAATAGATATTCAGTGGTTGCTTTAAGTTTATGGCTAAACAGCCACAATACCGGCAACTCTTTTTATGCTGAAGTGATTGATTTATAGCCTGAAATAATTTCAGGGTTCGTTGATCATAGGTTACTTATTAAGGTGTAGTCAAATAAATAAGCCTATGTGACTTAACTTTGTTATTTTATTCTGGGCCATAAAAGTATCAGAAGCGGGCAGGGCGTGTTGTAGCTCTGTTTTGATGTCTTTATAGCATAATAGTTTTAAGGTATTTTGCAGGGCTGTCATTCATAAGCAGATTGGTTTATTTACTAATAAGTTTAGGCACTTGGAAATAAATAAGCATCCAATATTTGGGCAGGATTTTTGTTTGTCATCAGTGCTGTAGCAATAGGCGCATAGCAGGCTACGTAACTGTTGCTACAGTACTGATGACGGACAAAAAAACTAGTAAAGATGGATGATGTGTGTTTCCAGGTGCCTTACCCGCTAATCAACAATATACTTTCTAACCGTACGCCGATCTAATTGGGTAATTCGGGCGACCGCTTCATAACTATTATGTCGCTCATAAAGAAAACGACAATAACGTTGTAATAATACCTGACTACTGGTTTCACCCGCATTATCTGTTAGGTTAAAACCATTATGTAGGTCATTTAAATTAGTTTCCGCATTAATACTGCAAGTACCTGTTAGGCAAATACGGCGAATACATTGCTCCAATTCGCGTACATTACCAGGCCAAGCATAATAGTCGGGTACGTTTTTACGAATATGCTTTTCGATACTGTCTGCTAGCAGTGGTGCGGGAATATTGGTGACCCGTTGCAGTAATCTATTAATTAAATGCCCCAGCTCTGCAGGGTTCTCTTGTAAGCGTTGTTGTAAGCTGGGGACTCTAATAACGTCAGAGCATAAGCGATAATAGAGGTCATTCCTAAATTCACCTGTTTGGCGTAATTGATCAATATTGCGATTAGTGGCACTGATGACCCGCCCTGAAAAACGCAATTTTTCATGACTACCCACCGGACAAAAGACCCTATCTTGAATGACGTTAAGTAGTTTTACTTGTGTGGACATATCAATATCGCCAATTTCATCAATAAAGATAGCGCCGTGCTCACTACAGCGGAAAAATAAACCTTCATGATGGTCGATAGCACCTGTAAACGCGCCTTTTTTATGGCCGAATAATTCTGATTCCAGTAGCGATGCAGGGTATTGGGATAAGTTGATCGCTTGAAAAGAACGGGTAAAGCTTTCTTTAAAGCGATTTTTAGCCATGTCAAAAGGAATGTAACCTGAGCAGCCAATCGTATGCGCGACTAAGGTTTTTCCAGTGCCTGTTGCCCCTAATAACAGTGTCGAAAAGTCCTCCATTTTTCCGCAGAGATAATCCATATACCATTGCGAGTTAAAGGTGAATATATTGTTCCACAGACGCATGCGTAATTCGATAATGGCAGGGCAATTGCCTGAAATGGCAGAGATAATAAAATAAAAGCCACGATGTAACTGATAAAATAAGGCAATAAATTTATCGGTTTCTTCGGGAGTGAAATTTGCTTGTAGAAAGCGCTGGCTCAAAGCTTGGGCGCAGGGCAGGTTAATGGGTTTATCACCTGCGGCACGTTGATCATCAATAAATTGATTAAACTCAGCTTGGAATTCATGAAATTGATAAAACAGCCAAGCAAATTTTATGCTTGCTTGCGTTGTACCTTGGTAATCGGTAATACGAAACTTATCCAAAGGTTGCAGCTTAGTTAACTGCGTTAGTAAATGTATTTGCAGTTGCTCACTACGGTCATAAATATCCATACTGCCCATCTTTATATTAAGTAGGGCACAATCGGCTTGTTCGCGCTGGCTACTAAATGGGTTGGCAAAAGCCAGTTCGGCAACTTGCTTAAAAAAATCACGTTGTTCAGGTAATAGTTTTTGCATGGTTTGTTCAAGGTGAGGTTATCGTTCCACACGCTCCAGCGTGGGAATGCAGCCAATGATGCTCCAGCGTCATGAGGAACTACAGAGTATTTTTTAGATGATTGTTCATTTTAAGTATAGCTTGTATGCAATGAATGTTCATGTGTTTCACTTTAAAATCAATAAAATTATTATCTTATTGATTTTAAAGTGAAATTAATCTTGGCACAGCCATTGCAATAGTGATTATGACTTTACACAAAAAAGGGATAATCACCATGAACAGTTTAAAACGTATCTTCGTCAGCATTAAAAGCCAAATCGACCATGTTGCTGATGATTTTGAAAACCACGAAGCACTTGCCGCAGCAGCGATTCAAGACCTGCAAGCCATTGCTGGCAAAACTAACCTGCATTTGCACCGTATTAGCAAAATGTCGGCTCAATATCAAAAACAACTAGTAGAACAACAAGAGCAAGCCTGCCTTTGGTCCGAACGTGCTATTCAAGCCAGAGAGACCGATGAACAAACCGCGCTACAATGTGTGAAACGCTTACGCCGAGTACAAAAGAAAATTGCTTTACTGGAACAACAGCTTGAACAAAGCAGCGCTCAAGAAGAAAAAATACGTGCTGACCTAGAAGCGATTCAAGAACAATTACAAGACCTAAAAAATAAGAAAGAAATTTTAGCCGCTAGACAAAATCGAGCCAGTGTTAAAGATGCTTTGTATGATAAACAAGGTAATTCTTTGCTGGATGTGCAAAACGTCTTCGATCGTTGGGAGGGTTCGGTGGTCAGTTCCGAGTTTGATACCCCTGAGACCTTGATTGAGATTGATACCTTGGCGAAAGACTTTGAGCAAGTTGAAGATGATTTGGCCTTAAAAATGATGCTGGATGAATTAACAGCAGATTCTAGCCCTTCAGAAGATAAACACTAGGAGACTATCATGTACGAAAATGAATCTATAGAAATGCATATTCAACCAGTTGAGTCAGTGGGTGATAGTAAACCTGCCAAAAGTTTAACCGCCAAAATTACCACCTACCTACGTTGGGTAGGTTCCATCTTAATTGTTTTATCTGCTATTAGCTTTATGCTACAAGGTCATGATGAAATACCCCCAGCTTATCGCTATTGGATTGGACTGGGTTTGACTTTATTGCTATGTGGTGGCGGTTTGATCTGTGCCTATTTATTTCATGAAACTAAAGGGGCGCGGATATTTTTTGGCTTAGGAACTGCCTTTTTATCGGTACAAGTCTCACAAGTCAGTTCCATGATTTATGCATACTGGCATGGACAAAGTGCCTTGCAACCTGAATATAATTGGTTGCAATTTATGGAAGTCAGCCCGACTGTAATTGCTTTTGATTTGGTAATCACAGGCTTATTATTATTCTTGGTCAGTTATGCCTGCTACTCTATTTTGGCACGTAAATACCTTAAAACCTTATTAAGTGCGGCCATTGTTGGTAGTGTTTTACTAATGTTGCCCATACGGGATGCAAACTTAGTCCCCTTGATTATTGCGGGATTATTTATATACTTGAGACGCGTTGAACAGACATTACATAATGATAATACCATGCGCTTAAAAGAAGGGATGGCAGCGCGCGTATTAATTAGTTTACCTTTATGGATTATGGTAGGACGTAGTTTATTGCACCCGGCTTCTTATATATTAGCAATAGTCGTCTCTGCTATGGTGATGGTCTACTGTATTTATGACATCAAACGTTATACGCAATCCACTTTTATTACTTATGTATTGCAATGGGTAGGTACTTTAGCTGCAATAGGTATTTGGGTCATTATCTTAGCTGAGTTTGGGGCAAGCATTCATCAACTTAATGCTTTATTACCTATTACGGTCATCTTATTTATTTTATCAAGCCAAGTAGCTTACCACGCACATTTATACCGGATTGTCAGTGCCTTATTGACTTTGTTCATTACCTTTAATGCAATGTCTGGTGATCAAGCCATGGCACCCATCGCGACCATTACGGCGGGTATATTGTTAACAGTAGCAGGCTTTAAATATCGTGAGAAAACTTCATTCTTTATTGGCAATATATGTGTTGTCGGCGGTTTTTTATTTTACTGGGAGTATGCAGTCAGAATGTACTCAAACGCACCGTGGGTCAGCTCGATAGTGTTAGGTTTAGTCGTCATCTTATTCGCCTCATATATTGAAAATAGAGATAAACAAATTATGGCTAAATCACGTTATTACTTTAAAGAATTAAAAAATTGGCATTAACAGCAAATTATAAAAATAGAGGAGGTATAAAACCAGCAAATATTAAAAGCCCCAAAGAGTTATTGTTAAGGATTATAATGACAAACGTGTAAAGTTTATTAAAATATGAAAACCGGCCAGTCGTGTCGGTTTTCGTGTTTCTAGCAAAAAGGAAAGGTCGATGCGGCATTCATTATTGAGTGGTCTATTATTGCTAAGTCTATTAACAAGCATAGCGAATGCAGATTCATTACAAGATTTTAGTAGTGATGGCTGTTCGCAATTTCCTGATGGCACCTGGACGCAACAAGATCTCTGGTGTGGGTGTTGCATTACCCATGATATTGCCTATTGGCAAGGCGGCAACCGCAAGCAAAAAAAGCAAGCAGATCAGGCATTACGCCAATGTGTTTTAGAAAAGACAGATAATAAGTTATTAGCTGATGCCATGTATTATGGCGTAACGGTCGGCGGTTCTCCAGTCTTCCCTACTTGGTATCGTTGGGGCTATGGCTGGCGATATGGGCGCGGTTTTCAGTCTTTGTATGACTATGAACAACAGTTGGTTGCAGAGAAATTACAGCAATATTATGTGGCGATGCCTACAGCCTCTTGTGACTTTGAGAACCCGTTGAAGTTGTTGATCAAAGATGAATTGCGCGAGTTTTTGCGGAAGTAGTCGGGCGGTATGAACGTATTCCAGAACAGTGGAGGTTGTAGCTTGAAAGCGATAAGTGGTAAAAGGCTGTGTGAACTTTTAGAAAGCAAAGGCTGGGAGGCAAAAAGAAAGCATGGCAGTCACCATATTTATATAAAATCAGGCATAGTGCCCCATATATCTGTGCCTGTGTATGATAATAAGGGGCTACCAACTTAAGACGGGACATCCAGTAATTTCATTGGGTTAGAAACA